>JASFJF010000026.1:0-19272 GCA_050122255.1 Desulfobacterales bacterium | reverse complement strand
TGTTAACGCGCTTTACTATAACCCGAATACGGTCTATGAGCCCTGGCGCGACTATAGCGGCAAATCCTTTCAGCCGGCAGATACGGAAAACCCGCTTGTTCACCCATTGCAAACCAAGACCCTTGACCTGGATAACAAGGCCTTTAATGTGGATGGGGTCACCATCCCCTGGGCCCATTATTTTATTCAATCCGCCGACGGTAGCGAGTATCTGGTGGTTATAGACGGTGATGAAGAAGAGAATATATACTATACGTTTAAAACCGACGGCGCCGACGCACCCCTTGACAGGTTAATAACGCTTACGCCCGTATATGACCCCCCGGCCGATATACACCGTGATTATGATTCAGATCGCCAGAATTTTGCCAACTGGTTTACCTATCATCGCCGGCGTGAATTCGTGGCCAAGGCCGCCATTGCCCGGGTGCTTACCGATCCGGACTTAACCGATGTCCGCGTCGGTATACTGGGTGTTAACAATAAAGTCATAGTTCCGCTAAAACCGGTCAGAGCGGTTATCAGCGGTGAATTTAAAGATGAAACCGATGCGCTGATTGAGAATCTGTATGCTTATATATCGCGGGGCGGGACACCGCTCAAACAGGGCCTGGAAACAGTCGGTCAATATTACCAGGCCAATGACGGCAATCTGCAAGGTGTTAAAGGGGATCCCCCCTACCCGGTAGACGGTGGCGCCTGTCAGCAGTCATTTACCCTCGTGGTGACCGATGGTTATTACAGCGACAAGGAGCAAACCTTCGGCGGCAATATTGACGGCAGCACATCAGACAAATACGCCAAATGGGGCGGTGGCAGCAAACCGTACAGTGACCCTTATGAAAACACCCTGGCGGATATGGCCTTGTATTTTTATGCCGAGGATCTACAAAAGGAGCTGGATGACCTCTTGGCGACCAACAAATGGGACCAGGCCCCCCATCAGCACATGGTTACCTTTGCGGTGGCTTTCGGGGTGACCGGTACCCTCAACCCTGAAGAGTATGAGGATGATCGCACCAGCCCGGACTACCTGAAATACATCACAAAAAAAGATGAACCCCGGGAATACGGTGCTTATGTGGTCTGGCCGAATGTGGCCGGCAACCGCGTGCCGGAGTCCATCGACGATTTGTGGCATGCCACCGTCAACGGCCGCGGTGTGTTCGTCAATGCCGGCGAGCCCAAAAAAATGGTTGAAGGCTTGCAACAAATTATAAAAGACATCAAGGGCCGCCAGCCCACTTCGGTTGCCTCGGTATCCGTCAATGGGAACCGGATGTTTGGCAAGATCGGGCCGGACGTCTTCATTTTCCAGAGCAGCTACAGCTATATTGATTATCTATGGTCAGGAGATGTTAAAGCTTACCGCACAAATCCGGTGACCGGAGCGGTCATTGAAAATCAGATTGAATGGTCGGCCGCGGCTCAATTACAGAGCAAGTCTTGGCAAACGCGCCAGATTCTGACCTTTGACGGCCAATCATCCGGCCAGCTGTTCGAATTCAATCATTTGACAGACGATCAGAAAGGAAAATTGGGAAATGATGCTGAAAACACCCTAAATTTCATAAGGGGTCGGGATCCTGTCAGCAGCGGCAACCGGATAAACATGCTGGCTGACATCGTGCATTCGTCACCGATATTCTTCGAGAATGTCGTTTATTTTGGCGCCAATGACGGCATGTTGCACGCCCACCTGGCCAAGGACGGGACCGAATTGTTTGCTTACGTGCCCTATCTGGTATTTGATCACCTCAAAAAGCTTGCAGATACCGACTATGACCACAAATTTTACGTAGATGCGACTCCGGTGGTGCAAAAGGGCAAAGACCTGCTATATCCGGGCGGGGAACAGACCCTTCTGGTGAGCGGCCTGGGAGCTGGCGGCCGGGGCGTTTTTGCCCTGAATGTGACCTTGCCGGGCAGCATGACGAAAAGCAACGTCCTTTGGGAGTTTCCGATTCAGGATACGGCCGCGGAAGATCGGAATGACATGGGGTATTCCTTCAGCAGACCCGTTGTGGTGAAGTCTTACAACAAGACCTATCCCTGGGTTGTCATATTCGGAAACGGCTACAACAGTCCAAACGGAAACTCGGTCTTATTTGTCCTTGATGCTGTCAGTGGCGCTGTGATTCGTAAGATTGAAGCCGGTACCGGCCCCGACAATGGACTTTCCAGTCCGATCGCAGTTGACGTCAATTTTGATGACATAGTGGATTTTATTTACGCCGGCGACCTCAAGGGCAACCTGTGGAAGTTTGATTTAATCAGCGAAAACTCGGCAAAATGGGAAGTTGCTTATAAAAACGGCGGTCAACCAGTAGCACTTTTCAGCGCCACCGATCCGTCCGGCAATTCTCAACCGATCACCTCCCGGCCGGACGTCATGTTTCACCCTCAAAAGCCTGGATTAATGGTATGTTTCGGCACCGGAAAAATGTTAGCCAACGATGATTTAGTGGGTACTCAAATCCAGACGCTTTACGGGATCTGGGATTACGGCGACACCATTTTTCAGGCACCGGATAGCTGGAGCCCGGACGATGATAACGAATTTGTGGGTACATTTGTCAGTCGCAGCACCAACCCGGATGTGAGAAAACTATCCAACGCCTATCTCTCGGCAAAGGTTAAGCTCTTGAAGCAGAGCGCATCCGATTTTGAGTTAAATTCCGGCGCCGGTAAAATTACGGTTCGCGTTCTGAGCGCAAAGGAACCCATTTGGAAAACAAGAAGCGACCCGAACGGCGGCGGACAATTTCCCGATCCTTCCGACAGCGACGTCAATGATGCTGGCTGGTACCTGGATCTGGATTTACATGCCGGCGAGCGGATTATCAGCGATGTCATCCTGCGGGATGGCATCCTGATTGCCATTGGTTTTATCCCCTCACAGGCAGAGTGCAGTTCGGGCGGTGATTCGGTTTTTATGGAACTCAACGCCTTCACCGGCGGAACGCTCGCTTCTGTTCAGTTTGATCTGAATGAGGATGGAATCGTCGACGAAGACGATCGGGTCGAAGTAGAATTAGATGGTGAACTCGTAAAACTGCCGCCATCCGGCAAAAAGCTGGCCGGTCTTGTGCAGTCTCCGGCCATTATTCAATTGAATGCAACGCTCGAGAAGAAATATTTTAGTTCTTCAGCCGGCGGAATTGTGGAAATTGTCGAAAAGGCGGCCAAAACCGGCATCGCCTACTGGATGGAAATTCGGTGATCATCTGACACCAGTTTTATCTTCGAGCTTCCAATTGAAAAAGGGATTTAAATTGGTGCGCAAGGGCTCAAGCCCTTGCGCGATGGATGGATTATTCAATCGGAGAGCGTATTTTTGAGCCCGGCTCAAATTCCCTGTCGGCACTGGTAACAATCACAGTGGCGGTGGTATCTTCGGTATGCAGGACCAATACCTCGGCAAGCTCAACCGGCAACAGCGTGGTTCGCTCTCTTTTTTTGGGGTGAACCCGTTCTGAAACGCGGTAGTAGACATCGTACAGTTGCCCGCGTTGAACCCCGTCTTTTTTGCCTTTATTGATAAAAGCAATCATATGGTCACCGATCAGTCGATTGTGATCCTCGGCTTCGAAGACCTGCCCTTGCAGGTCTTTTGGGCTTTCTTTTATGACGACGTCTGGTAAGCGACGGTAGTACGGCATAATGTTATCTTCTATAAAGATCGGGCGATAGGCCTCGATAACCGTTGCGACTGCATAAGTGGGCTGGACCGTGTTAATTTCGACGACTCCGGTGAGCAAATGCTGAATGCCAATGTAAGCATTCGTGTCTCGATCCCTGATCGGCTGAAACGTTCGGTAAGTCGTATAGCGCTTGCCGGGTACCAGTTTAATGTTTTCTGCCGATCGGATATAGACGGTATCCTCAGTACTGATCATCTCTTTGGTTTCCAGGACCTTAAAAATGGCGCCATGCGAAGTCACCGGTTGCTTACGAACAAATCCCACCCGGTCTGCGGCCGTGTAATTGTAAAGGATAAGATCTTCCAAAGAGGGCGGCACAATCATTGCTTTTTTTGCGGCATCCGGTTCGCCGGTGGTCTGAGCTCCGCTGCGCCGGTACAAACGGATGCGCTCACCCGGATAGATCCGGTGAGGATTGGCAATCTGGCTGTTTTCCCGCCACATCTCGGGCCATAACCAGGCAGAATCAGAAAACTTACGGCTCAAATCCCAGAGGGTATCGCCCTTTTGAACCGTATAATAAAAACCGGTTTCGTGTGTTAAAACATTTTCGCCTTCGGTTGCGCCGGGCATAAACGGCCTGACCAGAAGCATAACCAGTAAGATCGACAGCCACATGTTGACTTTAAGGATTATCTTAACATTCATCAGAGACTCCAAAAGGTTTTAGTTTACAGTCTGAAAAAAGCCGCAATTGCTCAAATTTGTAATTATTGAGGGCGACAAACGATATGAATTTAACGCGGCCACCTATTCATTTTAAAGAAAAATTCAAGTAGTTATCTACAATAAGATTACCTGTTTATGCCCGATTTGTCAAATTTTTTTGATTGTAGCTTTTGCCAATTTTTCACAAAAAAAACCCCCACGGCACAAGACTGTGCCGCAGGGGCTTTTAATTATGGCAATAATGGTTCAAAATAGCGATCGAGCGCTTACATCATGCCGCCCATACCGCCCATACCGCCCATACCGCCCATGCCACCGCCACCAGCGCCGGGCATTGGTTCGGCTTTGTCTTCCGGTTTTTCGGCAACCATCGCCTGGGTGGTCAACATCAAAGATGCCACACTGGCAGCGTTTTGCAGCGCCAGCCGGACTACTTTAGTGGGATCGATGACGCCGGCTTTCATTAGATCTTCGTAGGTATCGGTATCAGCATTGTACCCGTGTGAGCCTTTTGCGCCTTTGACCTTATCAATGACGACCGAACCTTCCAGGCCGGCATTGTTGGCAATCTGGCGCAGCGGCTCTTCGATGGCGCGCATGATCACCTTGACACCCAATTTTTGATCGGCTTTGATTTTCATCTTGGATAATGCATCCAGACAACGCACCAGCGCAACGCCACCGCCGGGAACTATTCCCTCTTCAACCGCGGCGCGGGTTGCATTCAATGCATCTTCGACCCGGGCTTTTTTTTCTTTCATTTCAGTTTCGGTTGCTGCGCCCACATTGATGACCGCAACACCGCCGATTAATTTTGCCAACCGCTCCTGCAACTTTTCGCGATCGTAATCGGAAGTGGTTTCATCAATTTGGGCTCGAATCTGCTTGACGCGTCCCTCCAGGGCCGAACGGGAGCCGGCGCCGTCAACGATTGTGGTATTGTCTTTGTCAATCGTGATTCTTTTGGCGTTACCCAGGTCAGAAACAGCCAGATTTTCTAATTTGATACCCAGGTCTTCCGAAACAACCTGGCCGCCGGTTAAGATGGCGATGTCTTCGAGCATGGCCTTGCGCCGGTCACCGAATCCAGGTGCTTTTACAGCGGCAACTTGAAGCGTTCCGCGCAGTTTGTTGACAACCAGCGTGGCAAGGGCTTCCCCGTCAACATCCTCTGCAATGATCATCAGCGGTTTGCCCATTTTCGCAACCTGCTCCAAGATGGGCAGCAGATCTTTCATGTTGCTGATCTTTTTTTCATTAATCAATATGTAGGGGTCTTCGAGAGATGTCACCATTTTTTCCGGGTCGGTCACGAAATAAGGAGATAAATAACCTCGGTCAAATTGCATGCCTTCAACGACTTCCAGCGTTGTTTCCATGCTTTTGGCTTCTTCAACCGTGATGACACCTTCTTTGCCGACTATGTTCATTGCTTCAGAAATAATGTTGCCGATGGTCTCATCGTTGTTGGCCGATATGGTTCCTACCTGAGCAATCTCGCGCTGATCTTTGGTCGTCTTGCTGATCCTTTTCAGTTCCGAGACCGCCGTTTCCACTGCCGCATCGACACCTCTTTTGATTGCCATCGGGTTGTTGCCGGCCGCGACAAGCTTTTGGCCTTCTTCATAGACTGAACGCGCCAGCACGGTTGCGGTCGTTGTACCGTCACCGGCCATGTCGCTTGTCTTGCTGGCCACTTCCTTAACCATCTGAGCGCCCATATTTTCAAACTTGTCCTCAAGCTCGATTTCCTTTGCCACAGTAACGCCATCTTTGGTGACTGTCGGGGAGCCCCAAGATTTGTCAAGGACAACGTTGCGGCCTTTCGGGCCCAGCGTAACAACAACAGCGTCGGCGAGTGTTCTGACACCGTTAAGCATGAGTTCGCGGGCTTTCATGTCGTACTTAATTAATTTAGCAGTCATCTTAATTTATCCTCCATCATATCCTGAAATTTAAACGTTAACCAATTATACCAAGTACATCATCTTCACGCATGATCAAGTATTCCTCGCCTTCCATCTTGACCTCTGTGCCGGAATACTTTCCAAACAAAATTCGATCTCCTTTTTTAACTTCCAAGGCAATGCGTTTGCCGCTTTCGTCAAGCTTACCTTTTCCTACCGCCACAACTTTACCTTCTGCCGGTTTTTCCTTGGCGGTATCCGGAATGATAATACCTCCCTTGGTCTTTTCCTCTTCTTTTACACGTTGAACTAAAATTCGATCTTGCAATGGTCTCAGTTTCATTGTCATAAATCTCCTTGTCAAGTAGCATTAATCAATATTTCTGTCTGTGATAGCTTGCTTCCAATAACGCAGATACGCATTACTGTTCTGGGTTTAGGCGTCACCTCCCTTCCAGATGGTCTTTTTTCAAAATAGTAAAGAATTCTAATACTCGAGAAAAGTAATTATTTTAATAGATTCGCAGCATAGATGCCGGATTTTTTGACATAGTAATCACCCTTTTTTGTTTGTAAAGAGGGGCTTTGTTAATTTTTTAATATTTTTCGAAAAATAGGGTTGATGATCAAGTTCGAACAGACGTTTGGTAGGTCATTCAGCGGAGCCATTGCCAGATGATTTAGATTCCTTGGTTTGAGCAGATGATTTTGAGGCTTGCTGTGTTTTGGATTGATTAGAATTTTTAGCAGCGACGCTGTTGGATTTCGATTTGTTGGCATAATCGGTGACGTACCAACCGGTACCCTTTAAATGGAAAGTGCTTTGGGAAATAAGCTTTTGCAGTTTTCCACCACAATGTTGGCATTTGACCAAGGGCTTTTCTGAACATTTCTGAAATACTTCTTCGATTTTTGTACACTTTGTGCACTCATACTCATAGATAGGCATTCTGGCCCAACCTCCATAATAATTTGATTTGCCGTGATGTTGACAATTATATGATCCGCTCTCCTCTCCTGTCAATAGGTCTGGGGCTTTATGGATCCAAAAAAATCTCGATCAAGTTTACCTGACTTTTGACTTAGCGCAGGCGCAGACCTTCAATCGGCTGACGCCATTTGCGGTAAAACTCAAAAACAGGCGACAATCCTGCCACCTGAACCTGATTTAAAATTTGATGCGTGTTTTTATGTACGCGTTTTTCCTCATCCAGTTTTTCAGTTGGCGAGGCATCAAAGCTTTGCAGAAATTTACTGAATCGCACGATGTGGATAAGCTCATGCGTAATGATATAGAGGCAAAAAGGATAAAGCTTGATTGTGGGGGTTTCGTCTAAAACGGATTTGATGGCATGGTCCTGCAGACAAATTTTAAAGTAGTCAAATACGCCCGATCCGAGGGCTGTACCTTTGGGTTGACCTTTATAGCGGACAATTTGGGCAAATGGGCCATCGACAATTTCCTCGGGTGCCAGATCCACCAGCGTTTTGACATCATACTTCGGGTGCAGCCATTCAGTGGACGACATCTTAAAATGATTGCTAACAAGCTCTTCAGACATCGACACAGCTTTGTTGACGATGGCAATCTCCGTGGATGAAAAGGTGATTCGGTTTTGCATTTTGTTTGTTGGTGCTGAAGCGATACCGTTTTTTTACGGGTGGATCAAACACATTTGATGCGGGCGCGGACAGTGCCTTTAATCTGCCGGTCTTCTGATCAGCCGTTTTGGCCAGCGACAACGTCGGCAACGGATTCATGATAAGCAATGGCTTCTCCTAAGCGAGAACGGACGGCTTCAGTATTTTGAACAAACTTGACCCCCAGTCCACGATGAATAACCTTTGACTCGGGCATATTCATATTTGACCAGACCACTTCAGCATTCAGCGCTAAGCGCTCTTGATTGGGGATCTCTACGTAGATACGAAGTTTGTTGTCCAAAGGCACCGGTTCCTGGCAGATGACAAATGCTCCCCCGAGGCTGATATTTTTTAAGCAAACATTGACAGACATCCGGCCGAATTCCATGGCTGCCGACCAGGACACCTCAATCCTTGGATGCCGGCGCTGGTCGGCACCAGCTTTTGTTTGAGCCGTATGAATGGCCCGCATGGATTGATCGGCGCCTAATTTGCGTTTGATAACCGTATGAAAAAACCAAAAGATGATCAGGCCGAAAAATATACCAGCCCCGATGCCAATGCTGGCTATGATGTTGCTGCTATCCATATCGCTCGCTACCACTATAGCATAAGCGGTTTTGATTTCCAATTCTAAAAAATTGTGGACAGCCAGCAATCGGGTGTGTTATAGAAAAGTTTTATTTTAGCGTTACAGATGTCTCAGAGAAATTTTTAAAAAGGAGGTAAACCATTGGGTAGTGTTGTCAAAAAGCGCAGAAAAAAAATGAGAAAACATAAACACCGCAAACTACTGGCCAAAACGCGCCATCAAAGACGCAAGGGCAAATAAACGTACCTGCAAGATCGGCGTTATGGTTTGAAAGCACCGTGTTGCTTTAAACGGTGCTTTTTTGTGCCTGCTAGTCTTTAAAGCCTTTTAGGTATTTTAAAAATTCTGAATCGGTTGAAAGGACCAGTGAACTGTTCTGTCCCAGGGTTTCGCGATAAATTTCCAGTGTCTGAACGAAAGAATAAAATTCGGGGTCCTTGCCGTAGGCTTTGGCATATATAACGGTCGCTTCAGCGTCGGCATCGCCCTTGATTCTCTGTGCCTTTTTAAAGGCTTCCGATTCGATTTCCTGCAAATCTCTTTCCTTCTCACCCAATATTTTCTGGGCTTCGCCCTTGCCCTCGGAGCGAAATTTTTCAGCAATCTGGTTGCGCTCTGCAATCATGCGACCGTAGACGGATTTTCTGACCTCTTCCACGTAGTTGATGCGTTTGATTTTGACATCCACCAGCTCGATACCAAAAGGCGTTAATTTCGGCTGGGCCTGCTCTAAAATGCCCTGGGTGATTTTCTGGCGGCCCACATCGATCTGAAAGTAGACTCGCATTCTGCTTGTTGAATCTTCGAGTCCGACTTCGGTAGTGTCCAGTTCACGGTTGGAACTGCGCACCGCTTCAATCAGGTGGTGAGAGGTGATAAAGTTACGCACCGCCGGGTCGATAATGTCATTTAGCTTACCAACTGCATTAAAGCGGTTGTTGACGGTTTGAAAAAATTTAACAGGATCCACAATTTTCCAGCGGGCAAAGGTGTCCACCCAGATGAAGGTTTTATCCAGGGTAGGAATTTGTCCCGGATCGCCGTCCCATTCCAGCAGATTCTTATTGAAGTAATTGGCCTTCTGAATAAATGGCAGTTTAAACTTTAGACCCGGATCTGTTTTGGGCTGTCCCACGATGCGGCCAAACTGGGTGACTACCACCTGTTCGGTTTCGTCGACCGTGTAAGCGGCCCCGTAAATAATGACGACGATAATCGCCACGGGAATCAAAAAAATGCTTTTCGTTTTCATTTTTCACCACTGCTTTGCTGTGCGGGGTTGAGGGTTTGTCCCAAGTTGAGTAACGGCAACAGGTTTTTCTGGTCGGAGTCAACTATATATTTTTGCCCCAGGTTGGGAAAGGTTTGCTGGATGGTCTCCAGATAAAGCCGTCTTTTGGTGATATCTTTGGCTTTGACGTATTGATCAAACAGGGCCACGAATCTGTCGGCATTACCCTTGGCGCGGTTCACGCGATTTAAAGCGTAGCCTTCGGCTGCCCGTATCGTTCTTTCGGCCTGACCGCGGGCGGCCGGGATTGCCTTGTTATAATCTTCTCTGGCCTGATAGATCATCTGCTCCTTTTCCTGCACTGCTTGGTTGACCTCGTTAAACGACGGCTGTACCGGAGCAGGAACATTGGTCTTTTTCATTTCGATGGTTACAATATGAATACCGGTTTCGGCCTGGTCTAATTCGCCCTGCAAACGACCTTTGGCCTCCACTGCGATTTCATCGCGTTTGCTGATGACTTCGTTGATACTGCGGTCACCAACCACCAGCCGCATCGTGGCTTCGGACATGTCGCGCAGAATGCGACGGACATCCCGCACCTTAAACAGGAAGTCAAAAGGATTTTTAACTCGAAATTGTACAATCCAGGGCACAATGGCAACATTCAGATCTCCGGTCAGCATCAGCGCTTCGCCTGTATTTTCAGTACCAGTCCTAAATCGGGAGGGTCGCACCTGGGGGGCTGAAGTCGTAAAACCGAATTCTTCGGTTTGAATTTCGCGCACATTGACTTTTGTTACCTTTTCAATGCCAAGGGGCAATTTGAAGTTAAGGCCCGGTTGGGTGGTGCGCGTGTAACGGCCAAATAACTGGACCACGCCAACTTCGTTTTGTGCTACGGTATAAATAGACGTCATCGCCAGTGCGGCCGCAATGATGATCACAATAAATAGCGGACCTCCAGGAAATTTTACTTTTTTTATTTTTTCGACAATTTCATCCATCTGTGGCGGCACGCCACCCTTACCCTGTTGTTGCTGCTTTAATTTTTCCCAATCCCAACTCATCTGAGTAATCCTTATAATTTTGTTTTAGGCGACTATCGGGTGCTGCTGATTATGAGTAAAAGTAACAAATTTATAAATTGATTTCTATGCCGAGTATTCGTGTAAACCCGACAAGTGAAGAAGCTGCAAATTATAATAATTCCTAGACAAAATAAGTTACCCACTCAGTCAAGTCAAGCAAAAAGCAAACAAGGCAGCACAACCGGCTCGATGATAAGCCGTACGCCAGCCGCAGCACATAGACTTTCAGCAGCCAGGGGTATACCTTTTATGCGCTTTTTGTGGCAGTTGATGTCGTATTTTTAGGCATCGTAACAACCGATGCGTTTATGGTTCAACTATGCAAAATATTTTGCTATAGTCTGATGACAATGGACGACCACGGCAAGCCATCTGATTTTGTTCATATCGGAAGCATCCTTGATAACGTTCTAAAATCCTACCGTATTGATGCTGAATCCGGGCTTAAGGATGTGTGGCATTTATGGGATGCGGCTGTGGGAGAGACGATCGCCCAGAATGCCCGTCCGGCGGCCGTTAAAGACAATCTTCTGATTGTGCACGTCAGCAACTCGACCTGGATCCACCAGCTGCAATTTTTAAAAAATGACCTGATATCCGCGCTAAACACTGCTCTCGAGCAACCGCTTCTAACGGACATCAGATTTAAAATCGGGCCCCTTAAATAGCGGAACGCTATTTGCTGAGGTTTCAGTCTCTATAGTTCTGCCGTTGGTGCTTCTGGTGTCAGATGTCAGGTTTCAGGGACGAACAGAGGGGCTGACACCTGAACACTGAAACCTGACGCCTGAAGTGGTCTTAGAATTTGGACCGATATGAATCAACAAACAACCGATACCTTCTTTAACGGCAAACTGCGCGTCCAGCAGAATCCCGCCGGTTACCGTTTTTCGATTGACGCCATTTTACTGGCTTCGCGTGCCAGGCCGCGCCCAAAGGAACGTGTGCTTGACCTGGGCACTGGCTGCGGCATTGTTCCGCTCATACTCGCCTACCGTCATCCGGATATTACTGCATTCGGCATTGAAATTCAAAAAGAATTGGCTCACATAGCGGTTTTAAACGTCGATGCCAATCACTTACAAAATCGGATCACGGTGCTTTGCCGGGATATGCGTGAATTAAAGCCGGATGACATCGGCGGACCGGTGGATCTGGTCGTTTGCAATCCACCTTACCACACTCCCAAATCCGGCCGTATAAATCCTGACCGGCAGCGGGCCATTGCTCGGCACGAACTAAAAATCAATCTGGCTGATATCCTACAGACGACCAAACGCATGTTGCGGACGGCCGGCCGTTTTGTTACGATCTACACTGCCGAACGCATGACGGACTTATTTGTCCAAATGCGAACGCATGGAATTGAACCTAAATCAATGCGCACGATTCACGGGCAGTTGGCGGCCGATGCCAGACTCATTTTGGTCACTGGGGCAAAGGGAGCTCAACCCGGCACTCGGCTGGATCCGCCACTGATCATTTATGATTCTGAGAGGGGCTACACCCGGGAAATTATAAAGATGTTCGAGCCTTGACAGTGTGATTTAAAGACGTTATTGAGTACTACCCCTAAATTGACAAACCCGTACGCCGGAAGGGTGGCCGAGCGGTTTAAGGCGGCGGCCTCGAAAGCCGTTGAGGGTCTTGAGGCCCTCCGTGAGTTCGAATCTCACCCCTTCCGCCATAAAATTACGGCGTAATTTTATATAAAAAATTTTCCAAAAATTTTTTATGGAGAGATGTCCGAGCTGGCTGAAGGAGCACGACTGGAAATCGTGTGTGCTGCCAAAAGCGGCACCGAGGGTTCGAATCCCTCTCTCTCCGCCATTTTAATTTGTAAACCCAATCGGGGCGGAATCCACTCAAAATATTTGTTTCAGATATTATAGTTTTAGATGTCAATCAACTGGTTCAAAGGTTCAGCGTTCAAAGGCTCAGAGGTTATACAGCAGAAGAAACAGTCCGAAGGTCAGATGACAGAAAAAAGGGGACAAAAATTTTCTCCTGTGTCGATTTTTGACTTCTTCATCGATCATCTGTTTTCTGTCATCGATCAACTCATAACCCAGAACTTGGAACCCAGAACCTTGGAACCTTAAACAGGCACTTCACCATGTCCTATCTCGTGTTAGCACGCAAATATCGGCCCCAGACATTCGGTCAGGTTATTGAGCAGGGTCATGTGACCCGCACCCTGAGCAATTCGATTACGTCCAATCGTGTTGCCCACGCGGTGCTTTTTTCAGGCCCCCGCGGAACGGGCAAGACCACCGTCGCCCGAATACTGGCCAAAGCGATGAATTGTAAGTCAGGCCCGATTGCGCTGCCTTGCAATGAATGCCGCTCATGCCGTGAAATCACTGCCGGACATGCGGTGGATGTGTTTGAAATTGATGGGGCGTCCAACAACAGTGTTGATCAGGTCAGAGAGCTGCGTGATCATATCAAATACATGCCTGCCCATAGTCCGTATAAAATTTACATTATTGATGAGGTTCATATGTTGAGCATGCCGGCCTTCAACGCCCTGCTGAAAACGCTCGAAGAACCGCCGCCTCACGTTATGTTTATCTTTGCGACAACTGAGCCGCAGAAGATCCCGATAACGATTTTATCCCGCTGTCAGCGCCACGATTTCAGACGCATTGGTTTAGAGTCGATTATTGCACACATTAAAAGCATCTGTGAGCAAGAACATTTTGAGATATCGGAAGCGAGCATGGTCCTCATTGCGCGCGAAGCCACCGGTAGCATGCGGGATGCGCTAAGCCTGTTGGATCAAATCCTTTCATGCTCTGAAAATGAGGCCAGCCATGAGCAGGTGCTGGACATATTGGGTGTCATGGATCGAAAATTTGTCTTCGATCTGTGCGGCACCATCCTGCAGGGTGATGTCAACGCCATCCTGAATATTCTTGATGATTGCTATAACCGCGGTTATAATTTGAGAAAGCTTTACGAAGATGTGCTCGAACATTTCCGAAATTTGCTGATCGTTAAGATGGGTCGAAATATCGAAAAGCTGGTTGACCTGCCGACCAGTGAAATTGATCAGATGATGACCCAAACGAACGGCGTATCGATCAGCGTATTAAACCAGATTTTGGACGATCTCTTCCGGGAGGAAACGTCTATTCGTCTGGCCACCGATACCAAACTGGCACTCGAGATGGCCTTTATTCGCCTGGAACAGATAAAGCCTGCTTTACCCATTGATGAGTTGATTGATAAACTGGATCTGCTCAGGCAGGAAATTGGTAACCTGCCGGGTGACCAACTGCCGGCGCGAACACCGGGCCGGGAAACGGCCAAATTCGCCGACAAGCGACAAACCGGTGATCAACAGCCGGACGCGCTAACGGGTCAACCGCCGTCCGCAGCTGAAGCGCCGACTGCTGCTACGGATCCCGCTGTCGATCTGGCTGCGACCTGGCGGCAACTCTATGACATTATTTGCAAAGAAAATCCTTCATTGGGAGCGAGTCTGACCAAATGCCGCCTCAAAGGGGTATCCGGTGATACCGTCGAAATCGAGGTGCTGGAAAACGGCTTTACGTTGAAAATGCTCGAGCGCGAAAAAAATAATGCTATTTTAAACAGAATCTGCACGGACTATTGGGGCACTGAAAAAAGGGTTGTGCTCCGTACCGCTGCCCAACCCGATGCGGTGAGCCCCCCCAAAAAAAACCAAAATGAGCAACGCCTGAAGCAAAAAGCATTAAGTCATCCGCTGGTGGCGGAGGCTATCGAAATTTTTGATGGCAAACTCATCGATATCAAATTGCGCTGACACCCGATTGAAATAACAGGCTTAACAGGAGGTAACGTAATGAAAGGTATGGGCAATATGATGAAGCAGGCCCAAAAGCTTCAATCGCAGATGCTGAAGCTGCAGGAGGAAATGGCCGAAAAAACGGTGGAAACTTCAGCCGGTGGCGGCATGGTAAAGGTCACTGCCAACGGCCGACAGCAGGTGGTATCCATTAAAATTGAAAAAGAGGTTGCGGATCCCGATGATGTGGAGATGCTCCAGGACCTGATCCTGGCCGCCGTAAATGAGGCGCTGTCTAAATCTCAGGAAATGGTCGCTGCGGAAATGAGCAAGCTCACCGGCGGCTTGAATATTCCGGGAATAATGTAAGCTCGGTTCAATTGATTCAACCCATAAAATTGTCATTACTATGAGCTATTACCCGCCATCGATATTGAACCTGATCAAGCATATTGCCAGACTGCCGGGAATCGGCGAAAAAACCGCCGAGCGTTTGGCCCTACACATATTGCGCTCACCGCGCACTGAAGTTGAGAAGCTTTCCAACAGCATCATCGCAGCCAAGGAAAATATCCGCTTGTGTAAAACGTGTTTTGGCCTTAGTGATGATGAAATCTGCCAGATTTGCTCAAACCCTGCCAGAGATGATGCGCTTTTATGCGTTGTCGAGCAACCAGCGGATATGGTCGCCATGGAAAAATCAGGCGCGTTTAACGGGCGTTATCACATTTTGTCGGGAGTACTTTCTCCGATGAATGGCATCGGGCCTGACGATATCCGTCTGGGCGAGTTGATTGCAAAAATTGAGCGTGGCCGTGTCAAAGAGGTTGTACTGGCTACCAGTACAACGGTGGAAGGTGAGGCAACAGCTGCTTATATCAAAGAGCGCCTGGATAACTGTCCGCTAAAGGTTACCCGGATCGCATCCGGTGTCCCGATTGGTGGTGATTTAAAATACGTCGATCAGGTGACGTTGAAAAAAGCCATGGAGAGGCGTCATGATATCTGAAATACTGACACCGGATGACCTGTTTTGCTGTCAGCGCTGCGGGGACTGCTGCAAGGGATATGGTGGCACCTACCTGACAGAATCAGATATTGATCACATTTGTCGCCATCTAAACATCAAACGCGAGCGTTTTTTGCGGGATGTCTGTCAGATGTCCGGGGGTAAACCTTTGATTGCACAGGCTGAAAATGGATACTGTGCCTTATGGGACCAGCAATGCACGGTTCATCCGGTCAAACCCCGAATGTGCCGTCGCTGGCCCTTCATTGAAAGTGTCCTGGTGGATGCCGCTAACTGGCAGGCCATGGCGGCTGTATGTCCCGGCATGCGGGTTGACTTCAGTGATGATCAGATTCAAAATTGCGTTCGTGCTGTCATTAGAAACAGAAACGCTATGCCAGCAAGCGGCAAAATCGCGACCGTTTAAAATTCACTGTCATGATAGGCGTATTTGATTCAGGAGTTGGCGGACTGACTGTTGTCAGGGCAATTCTGGATAGCATTCCAGGTTATGACATTGTCTACTTCGGTGATACGGCCCATACGCCCTACGGCACTAAAAGTGCTGAAACAGTCGTCGGCTATACCATCAACAATATTAAATTTTTGATTCGTCAGGGAGCCAAGGTGATTGTAATTGCCTGCAATACGGCATCCAGTGTCGCCACCACGCAGGTTCTAAAAAAGTTTGCGCTCCCGATTTTCGAAGTGATAACGCCGGCAGTCACCCGAGCCTTAGAAGCTTCGACACATCTGAATTTTGGTATCATTGGCACCCGCGCGACCATCTCCAGCGGCATCTATGAAAAAAAAATTCTCAAGAGCCAGCCTACGGCCCGCATTTACTCTGTTGCCTGTCCGTTGCTGGTTCCTCTGGTTGAAGAAGGGTGGCTAAAAAAGCGTGAAACGGCCATGATTGTCAAAAAGTACCTTCGGCCGCTTAAAAACCGTCAGATTGACACTCTGATACTGGGCTGCACTCATTATCCGCTCCTGAAACATCTCATCCAGACAAAAATTGGGAAACGGGTTAAACTCATTGACTCTTCAATCTGCATTTCGCAAGGCGTCAGGGATTTTCTGGACAATAACCGCGACATCGAGCGACAGCTGAGCCATAACGGCAATCTGTCCCTTTTTGTATCAGACGTGACCGATCAGTTCGAAAAAATAGCTCAATTGACATTGAAAACGAAGATCTCCTTTCAGTGCATCAAAATTTAGGTCTACCGGCAACACAACCAGTGATTAAAAAGAAGGGTAATGAAGGATCAGGAGAAAACAAGGCAGCAGCTTATTCGGGAGCTCATGGAACTGCGGGAACAGGCGTGGCACTTAGAATCACAACATCGGCATGCCCGCAAAGCGCTTAGAGAAAGCCAGCAACAGCTGCAGCAAGCTCAAAAAATGGAAACCCTGGGCACCTTGGTCGCCGGGGTAGCCCATGAAATAAACAATCCGATTAATCTAATTATGTACAATTTGCCCCTGATTCAAAAAATCTGGTCCGACTTTTTACCCTTTTTAATCGAACGTAAAAAAGATCATCCAGATCAAAAATTTGGGGGATTCACCTATGACTTTCTGGAAGATAATTTGCCGCAGCTGGTCGCGGATATGGATATGGCTGCCAATCGGGTGGCCAAGATTGTTTCGGATTTGAAAAATTTTTCAAAGCAATCCAACATTGCCGAAAAGACCGACCTGCAGGTTAACACGGCGGTTAAAAATGCCCTGCGCCTGGCTCAGCCCACCTTGCGAAATTCCGGTGTCAAAATTGAGCTGAAACTGGATGAAGATCTTCCGGAAATGAAAGGTAACCTGCAGAGTATTGAGCAAATCATACTGAACATTTGCATCAATGCTATTCAAGCGATCAATCATGAAAACGGCATCATCCGGATTGGGACCAAATTTGAAATCAAAAACGGACGCATTCTGATTACCATCAGCGACAACGGCAGTGGCATATCCCCGCGAATTGTCGATACGTTATTTTTGCCGTTCGTTACCGATAAGCAGGCCCAGGGAGGGACCGGCCTCGGCCTATCGGTAACTTACGGACTGGTTCAGGCTCACGGCGGCGACATTACGTTTGATACCCGGCAGGGCAAAGGCACCACATTTACAATTGCACTGCCGACCGTTCGGAAAGGCGAATCTGCTAAAATCCTGATTGTTGATGACGATCAAACGATTCGGGCCATGCTGACCGAAGCGCTGACGCTTATTCAAAGCCGGACGTTTTTAATCGAAGAGGCCTCCAACGGGATTGAAGCGTCCATCAAGCTGGGCACCTATCGTCCGGACCTTTTGATTCTGGACATCTTCATGCCGCAAATGGACGGGCTTGAGGTTTGCCGGATTATCAAAAACGAACCCGAGCTATCCAATATGAAGGTACTTATTTCCACTGGATACCCGAATCACGGCAAACTTGACATTATCGCCAAGCTCGGTTTTGATAACGTCATTTACAAACCGTTTGATCTGGCAGAATTTGTGAAATGCGTTGAAACCATATTGACGGTTGATTGATGTCCCGACCATCCCCCGGGCCAGGTTTCGTAGACCTGCCTGCCGAGGCAAAGCGAGGTGCTTCAGACTTGTGTTTTAAGCACTTTTCTGAATGATGTGAATATCGCGTTTGGGGTAGGGGATTTCGATTCCCTCGTTATCAAAAGCTCCCTTGACGCTGTCGGTAATGTGTGAGATGGTGTTCATTCGCTGGCGGGCATCTCCAATCCATACCCGCAATTGCAAATCCACTGAAGACTCCCCGAAGTTTCGGACGACCACTTTGGGCGCCGGTTCGTCCACCACCCACTCGGTTGCTGCTGCGACCCGCAAAATAAGCTTTTTTGCCTTTGGTAAATCCGCGTCATAAGCAACTCCGATATTAATTCGCACCCGGATTTTCTCGGAAATATGAGTGTAATTGATAATATCCCGCATCATGATTTCATTGTTGGGGATGACGATGACGATGTTATCGGTGGTTTTAATTTTGGTAGCCCGCAAACCGATGTCGATCACATCCCCCCAGGTGGCACTGTCGGCCGGGGCGCTCCAGACCTCAATGCGATCCCCCACCTCAAAGGGTCGGTCGATGATCAGCAAAATACCGGCAATTAAGTTTGAGAGGGTATCTTTAGCCGCAAACCCCACAGCCACGCCGGCCACACCGGCGCCGGCGATAAAAGGCATAACATTGACCCCCAGCATGTCAAGGGCGATAATGATCGCTATCGTGTACACAATAAAGTCTGCGAATCGGATGAGTAAATCAAAGACGATGTCATCGATTTTGCTATCGGTTTTTTGGGCCACCCGCGCCTGCAGAAAGCGGATCGTGACGATTAGAAAATTTTTGATCGGCCCGGCAAACAGAATGACAAAAAGGCCGTAAAATAGGTTTCGTAAAAACGGAATGTTTGATAAATCGATCAGGTAAGTTCCGGTTACTAATACCAAAGCGTAAAACAGCGCTTTGCGAAAAATCTTAAAGAGCGCCTCCTGGATTTCAATCAGGTTGATTTTTTTCATGCGCCGTTCAATGAACGATAAGACGAGTCGCAGGATAAACCATGCAACAACAAAAGCAGCCAGCGTCAGGGTCACTTTAAATGCCATTTTCAAATAAGGGGCCT
>JASFJF010000025.1:0-19476 GCA_050122255.1 Desulfobacterales bacterium | reverse complement strand
GCATCCTTATCGCCCAGTTCCATGCGAAAGCACAAATTGGATCGAACGCGTCCATCTTCGACCAGCAAACACTCAGGTGCGGTGAGTTCTATCAGTTGAATGCCTTCATCCAGCATGGCCCGGACCTCCTCGGCTGCGGCGGGCATTTCCCTGCGGGTGCGTCGGTACACAACGCTGACCTCACCGTCTGGGCCCACCAGCCGTTTGGCCGTTCGCGCCGCATCCATGGCCGAATTGCCGCCACCGATAACCGCCACTTTTTTTCCCAAATCCGGCCGTTCACCCCGGCGCACGGCACTCAAAAAACGCAGCTGGTCCATGACGCCATCAGCATCTTCGCCGGGCACACCCAGTTCAGTGCCTTCCTGAGCGCCGACGGCAATGTAAATATATTCGAAATCGCGACGAAATTGTTCAAACTTTTTACACTCGACTTTGGTCTGATAATGGATATTGATGCCGAGGGCTAAAATGGCATCGATATCTTTTTTAATGCTGGCTTCATCGAGCCGGAAAGCGGGAATGGCATCCGACGCCCAGCCGCCCGCAAATGCTTTGCTTTCGTAGACATGGACTTCAAAGCCGTCCAACGCCAGGAAATGGGCACAGGCCAGTCCCGATGGTCCGGCCCCGATAATGGCGACCTTAACACCATTGGCCGGGCTAGGCTGCAACCCGATGGGGCCATCGTGCTTTTGCGCAATGAAGCGTTTGATCTCCCGGATCAGCAGGGGGTTGTCGTAATTCATGCGGGTGCACTTTTCCTGGCACAAATGGTCGCACACCATGCCTTGGATGTTGGGAAAGGGATTGGTCTCCATTATGACCTGATAAGCTGTGGCATAGTCACCCCTGGCTGCGTAATACATATAGGCCGGAATATCCTGGCTGACGGGACAGGTGGTCATACAGGGTGCCTCAATACAGTCAAACATTTTCAGTTGCCGAGAGGTCTTGATGTTGTCATAGGGAAAACGGCTTTTTTGGTAAGCCGCGTCAGTGAGCACCGACTGAGCGTAGGTTTGCAGATTCTTCAGCGCGGCTTGGTCAACATCCAAAGTTTTCCCGCTGCGGGATCGGATGAAATCTTCCAGCGTTTCGGCCTTGGCGTCACTGCAGACCCGGCCCAGTTCCTGCAGATACTGCGAGAGTCGGCCGTAACCGCCGGGCTTCAAAATGTCGGAGCAAACCGTCACAGGTCTCAGATTGCAGGCGATAACATCAGAGAAGTTAAAGCAATCGGTACCGGCTGAAAAGGAGATGTCCAGCGCGCCCTCGAATTCGGCTTGCAAGCGGGCGGCCAAATTGATGCTGATGGGGTGTAAAGCGCGACCGCTCATGTAGACCATCTGCTCGTTTTTGGGTAGATTCTGTTCCTGGTTGGCGGTCTCAAGGGTGTTGGTCAGCTTAATATTAAAGGCTACTCCGTTCTTTGCAGCGTCAGCCAAAAGGGCGCGGATCAGAGCCACGCCGTCGGCATATTTGAGATCGTGCTCAAAGGCCAGATCTGGAACGACAGTCCCAAAGCCCAATTTGTCATTGAGGATGACGCGCAAACGCTCAGGCCCCAAAAGGGTGGGATTGAGCTTGATGGTGGTATTGAACTTGCGATCCACGACAAAATAGCGACCGATTTTCTCCACTTCGTCCGGCGGGCAACCGTGCATGGTCGAGATGGTGATGTTGTCGGAGATACGGCTTGGGATATCCAGATCCTTGATCCTGGGATAGAATTTTGCCAGACGTTGAATTTTCGCGTCTTTTTCCTGCGTGCAGTCCTGCATGCGGTCCAGAAAGCGCTGAACGGTTGGACTCAGGATGCCTTCCAAATTGTACCCGACGCTCATATTGAAGATGAACCCCCGCTCCTTGAGAGACCCCCATCCGAATTTGTCCCTGAGAAGGTGCAAGATGATCCAAGCATTAAGGTATTCGTCGAATGATTGGTCCAGCTTCAGTTCCTGTGACCATTCACAGTTATAGCCTTCGTCGGTCATGTCGATACAGGGTTTGGTGACTTCCAGTTCATCCAGCACCTGTACGGTTTTGAGCTCCAGATAGCGGGCCCCTGTCAGCCAGGCGGCAATCAGGTTCTGAGAAAGTTGGGTGTGCGGGCCAGCCGCCACACCCAAAGGGGCCTCCAAAAGTTGACCGTAACGGCGTATCCGGAACGGATCCGTCTCCTTGGGGGTGAAAAAGAGTTCTTTGCGGATCCCGAAAATCTGTCCCTGCTTTTCTTCTTTCAGAATCCACTGAAGCAGAGTCTCGATATCACAGCCCCAAAATTGGTCACTGCTCATGGTCTCGTCTCCTTTCAGCCAGCGCAGTAAGCTACGAGATAAACACTATTTTGTTTGTTTTCGCCAGAGACTTAGAAATCTTAATAAACGAGCCTCTTTTAAAGTTAAAGCATTTTTTCAATTAAAATTCACCATTTTGAAACGGCTGCTAGATTTTATCCCAGAGCTTTGCGCCCATTTCTCTGGCGTAAGTCAGCACCTCGTGTTCATTCACCTGAATGATCCTGCCGTCTTCCACGATCACCTTGCCATCGCAGATAACCGTTTCCACATGGCGGGAATCAAGGCCGTAGACGAAATGTCCGAGAAAATTTTCCGAGGTCACTTCGGTGGGCGTATCATAGTTAAGAATCACCAAATTGTTGTCACCCTCCCCACGAAAACCGAATGCCTGTGCATAGCGGTGGACATTACGGAAACGCCGATAAATTTCGTTGAAACTGATGCCCTCGGTGGCCTGTCCAACCAGAAAGGCGGCTTTGGCACTCCGCAACATGTCACAATGCATTCCATCGGTGCCCAGCATTACGTTCTCTGTGATGGCGGCATAATCAGCCAGGCCCACATTGTTGTTCTGATTGCTCTCCACATTCTGGGCCACCCAGATACCGGACCGTCTCAACAGCTCCTTTTCGTAGTCCGACAGATGAATGCAGTGACATAGAATAGATTTACGGAGTTCCAAGGCGCCGACGTCCGCAAGGCGTTCCACCACCCGCTTGCCGTACTTGGCCAAGGCATCCTTCTGATCGGCCCGGTCCTCGGCCACATGTATGTGAAGCCCGGTGTCATGCTTTTTTGCCAGTGCAATGGCTTCCTGCAGAAGTTCGTCCCCGACAGTAAAAGAGGCGTGAAGCCCCACATGGCCCTGGTAACCCTCTGCCAGGAATGCATCGGTCTCGGCCAATCCCTCTTCCCGGGGACCGTGGCCGTCACGATCGGAAATTTCATAGCACAACATATGGGCGATTCCTACCCTGTCGAAGGCTTTGGCAATGGTCGCCAAGGAATTTTTAACTGCAAAGGGCGAGGCGTGATGGTCGATGATAAAGGTCACGCCGCTCTTGGCACAGTAGATCGCCGAAGCCAGGGCACTGGCCTCGATCATTTCCAAATCGAGGCGTTTGTCGATATGCCACCAGATGTACTCCAGCACTTCAGTAAAATTATTCGGTATCTTCCGCGGTGCTGGCATGCCTCTCGCCAGCGTAGAGTAGATATGGTGGTGGCCGCAGCCGAAGGATCTCATAACCAGCTTGCCGGCGCAATCTATCACGTGATCCTCTGCGGCAGCCGTATCTTCTGGGGGCAGGGTCTTCAGAAAGGAAATGCCGCTTTGAGAACCTACCGCCACCGCCAGATGGGTTCGTTTGATTTCAAGACTTTGCCAATCCAGAAATACGGCATCTTTTAGGTACAACGTCATGGAATTGTCCTTTCCGTAAAATCCTGAGTCAGGATTCAGATATTTATGGCTTGCGATCGGTGTTCAACGGCGACAAGGGCAACCGATAGCGACGCTGGCCGTCATATCGGCAATAAGCATTGGCAATGGCTGCCGCCGTCGGAATCGTTCCGATTTCACCGACGCCCTTGGCGCCAAAAGGTCCCATTGGATCGGCACACTCTACGCCGATCGCCTTAATCTCAGGAACATCCTTGGCTTTGGGCAGGCCCAGTTTGGACATGCGCTCTGAAGTCAGGCGACCGTCCTTCAGGGGCAGTTTTTCGCTCAACGCGTACCCCATGCCCATGACCACCCCGCCTTCGATTTGGCCTTCGTACAGGACCGGATTGATGATTTTACCGCCGTCATGGGCGGCGTGAATGGCCTGGAGTTTGCCGTCCTTGTCCAGCACAGCCAGATGAGCCGCATAACCATAGGAAAAATGACTCACGATCTTACCCTCCACATGATGATCCGTAGTCCAGTCCACCGCGTATCGGGCAAAGTAATCCTTGCCGACCAAATCGGCCAGCAAGTGGTCCTCAAGGTCGACTTTGAGTTTTTGGGCGGATGCGATGACGGAGTTGCCCAGCAGCACAGTGCCCCGGCTGGCCGTAGTGACACCACCTCTGGCCCCTTCCCCGGTGGAGCACTTGACATCGATTTTTACCGAACTGTCGAGGCCCAGAACTTCGCACAGTATTTGGCGGGCCAATGTATGAATACCCTGGCCCATTTCGGTCCAGCCGTGATGAAGCTCTATGTGATCGGGAGCCACGACCTTGAGGCGCGTGTCGCTGATCTCTTCCAGGCCGTTGCCGATGCCGCAATTCTTTATGGCACAGGCCAGGCCGGCATACTCGGCCTGGTCGAAGGCATCCTTGACCGCCTCCAGACACTGACGCAGACCCACGCCCTTACCTAATACATGACCGGTTGTCGTCATTCGCCCGGCGGTAAGGGCGTTGTTGTAGCGGAACTGCCATCGATCAAAGCCGCCCTGGATGCAAAGCTCGTCGACCAGACTTTCCATGGCAAAGTTGGACTGATTCACACCAAATCCCCGGAAAGCGCCCGCTGGAGGGTTGTTGGTGTAGTAGGCGCTGGCGACCACATCCACGCTGGGCACATGGTAAGCCGCAGCGGCATGGGTACCCGTACGGGCGACCACCTCCCCGCCAACAGAGGCGTATGCCCCGGTGTCTCCCACGATTCTGGCCTGCAAAGCGGTGAGCTTGCCACTCTTATTGCAGGCCAGCTTGTAGTTCATCTGCATACGGTGTCGCTTAGGGTGCATGCGGATAGACTCGGCCCGATTAAGGCGCACCTTGACTGGGCACTGCAATGCCGTGCTGTAGAGCGCGGCATGGTGCTGGACAGTCAAATCCTCCTTACCGCCAAAACCGCCGCCGGCTGCAACCTGCACGATGTCAACCTTCTCTTCGGAAAGGTCCAACAGCGACGCAATCTGCTCACGGTCCTTGAAAATACCTTGACCCTGAGAATAGACCGTTACGCCATCGGTACCCTCGGGCTTGGCAATACTGGCTTCGGTTTCTAAAAAGGCGTGCTCGACAAAAGGGGTTTCAAAAACGCCTTCTACCACGTGGGCTGACGAGGCAAAGACCTGGTCTACGGGCTTTCCGCGGCAGACGACCGTTTCTTTGAGCAAATTACCGCCCGCGTGAATACGCACGGGACTATCGGCTGCGGCGGTCATCTCGATTAGCGGTTCCAGAACTTGGTAATCGACTTGAATCCGTCCCAGTGCCTGGCGGGCAATTACTTCGCTTTCCGCCACCACACCGGCGAGCACATCACCGATACAGCGGGTTTCCTCACCCTCAGTCACCATCATGGGCCAGTCCTTTACGTGGATGCCTTGATAGCGCTGCCCGGGTATATCCTGGGCTGTAAAGATCCGAATCACGCCGGACAATTTTTCCGCAGCTGTTACATCGATCTGTCGCACCTTGGCCCGAGGGTGTTCGCTGAACTTCAAGGCACCGTAAAGCAAGCCTTTAATTTTCATGTCATGGATGTAAGGACTCATCCCCAGCGCTTTTTCGTAACCATCGTACTTGGGAGTGGAGTAACCGATGCCGGTCTTCTCCTCCCAGGCGATTTCCTGATGTTGCCTCAATGCCCGGGCGGCCATGAGGATGGCATCAACAATTTTGACGTAACCGGTGCAGCGACAGACGTTTGCCCTTAAAGCTTTGACGACTTCATCACGGCTGGGGTCGGGATTGTTCTCCAGGAGAATCTTGGCGCGCGAGAGAATGCCCGGCGTGCAGTAGCCGCACTGCACCGCACCTTTGGCGACGAAGGCGCGACCCAGGGTGCGCCGCACGTTCTCGGGAAATCCTTCGATGGTGACGACCTTCTTGCCCGCCGCCCGTTTCAGGGGGGTGGAGCAGGCCAGGGCAGGCTTGCCATCCAGTTCTACCAGGCAGGCACCGCAGGCCGCTTGCCCCGAGCAGCCGTCCTTGACAGACGTAATTCCTTTTTCGTCTCGCAGGAAACTCAGAAGCGATGTTTTATCATCACCGCCAAATTCGGTCTCTTGACCATTTAACGCAAACCTGATCATGGCTTTCTCCAATTAAATGCTGCCTCTGCACCCCTTTGTATCGCAGTTTGCGGATATAGCCTAATACCGCAGGCGCGGAACACCTGCCGTCAGAAGATGACTCAGATTGTCCATGGGTGTCTTCACCTTGCTCAACAGGATCATCGCCGCAATAACGTAAGGCTTATAGCTGGCCTCAAGGTACAGGGGCACCCGGTAGCGCTCGAACACGCTGGCTTCGACCTCGCCCTCGGTACAGCTAACGCCTGTGATGTCAGCGGGCAGGCAGTGCATGTATAGAGCGCGGCCCTCATGAGTCAATGCCATCAATTTTTCGGTACACTCCCAATCTTTGTGGTCCGCGTTCTGAACGAGCAATTCCTTTTCCAAGGCGCTGATAGCTTCGGTGTCCCCCTTGCCGTAGAGATCAGTGCGCTTCTCCATGGCGGCGAAGGGCGCCCAGCTCTTGGGATAAACGATATGAGCGCCCTCAAAGGCCTCGGCCATGGAATTGGTCTTGGTAAAACTGCCGCCGCTTCGCTCCGCGTTGCGAACGGCCACTTCCTCCACGGCGGGCATGACCTCGTATCCTGAAGGATGAGCCAGCACCACCTCCACGCCGAAGCGGGTCATAAGCCCGATAATCCCCTGGGGCACTGAGAGAGGCTTGCCGTAAGAAGGACTGTAAGCCCAAGTCATGGCGACCTTCTTGCCGCTGAGATTTTCCACTCCTTCAAAGGTGTTGATCAGGTGCAACATATCCGACATGGACTGAGTGGGGTGGTCGATGTCGCACTGCAAATTGACCAGTGTGGGGCGCTGTTCGATCACATGCTCCTCAAAGCCTTGCTTTACAGCCTGCGACACTTCGCGCATGTAGGCATTGCCCTTGCCAATGTACATGTCGTCACGGATGCCAATCACATCGGCCATAAAAGAAATCATATTAGCGGTCTCGCGTACGGTTTCGCCATGAGCGACCTGTGACTTGCCCTCATCCAGATCCTGAACCTCCAGGCCCAGCAGATTGCAGGCACTGGCAAAGCTGAAGCGTGTCCGTGTGGATTGGTCGCGGAACAAAGAAATGCCCAGACCGCTGTCGAAAATGCGGCTGGAAATATTTTTCTGACGCAGACCCCGCAGAATTTCGGCCACCAGAAACGTGGCGTGCACTTCATCGTCACTTTTTTCCCATGTCAAGAGAAAGTCGTCGAGGTACATATCGTGGTAATTAAGCTGCGCGCATTGACTGATGTACGCTTTGATTTTATCTGTTTCCATGGTCCCATGCTCCTTTTAAATTCAAAAACCGGTTTGACATCTACGGCACAATGTGGGTGCCGCGGCCACTGGTCACAGCCACTTTGATGAATTCGGGGGCGGTGATGATCACCTCCTGGCCTCCGTTTTTTAAAAAGCGCAGGGCGGATTGAATCTTGGGCAGCATGCTGCCGGAGGCAAAATGTCCCTCTGCAATGTAGCGCTCCGCCTCGGCAACAGTCATTTTGCTAATGGGCTTCTCAGCGGGCTTTCCAAAGTTCAGGGCAACCTGCTCAACCGCCGTTGAAATGATAAATAGGCCGACGTTCAACTGGTTGGCCAGCAAGCTTGACGCCAAATCTTTGTCTATCACAGCATCCACCCCCTCCAGGCACGCATCGGTTCGCACCACTGGAATACCGCCACCGCCCACGGTTACCACATGGTAGCCGCTGTTGAGCAGCGTTTCAATAACCGGTCTTTCTATTACCTGGCGGGGTTCCGGAGACGGTACCACCCGGCGAAAACCGCGGCCGGCATCTTCGACCAGGGTCCAGTCCGGATAATCGCGCCGGATTTCTGCTAACTGCTGCGCATCGAAGAATTCACCCACCGGTTTGGCAGGTTCAGTAAACCCGGGATCATCTTGGTCCACCACGACCTGGGTGACGACTGTGACGCACTGCCCCGCAATATGACGATTGGCCAACTCGTTGTTCAAAGACTGCTGAATCTGATAGCCGATAGATCCCTGGGTATCCGCTACAACATTGACGAGCGGAACCAGGTGCAGCCCGGTAACTCGACGGGCCACCTCGGAACGGCGCATGATGAAACCCACCTGCGGCCCGTTGCCGTGGGAGATCAACACCTGAAAATTCTGCTCGATTAAATCGGCCACATTGTGAACCGTCTCCCGAATGGCTGTATGCTGATCTTCGACGGTTCGTCGTTCTTTACTCCTGATGAGTGAGTTGCCGCCAATGGCGATAAAAACCAGCTGGGCGCCCATGGTTTACCTCCCTGACCCGGACAGGCCGGAACAAGTCGCCACAAAGACACCAAGACACGAAGCGAAACATTTCTTTAATTTTTTTCTTTGCGGCTTTGGGTCTTGGTGGCAAAAATGTTTAAGCATGCAGCGCAAAGAAATTACCCTTAAGATTTTAGCTTTTCCAAATATATGAGCGGCAGTGCAGCATAGAAGGCGGCACACCGCACCAGATCGGCCTTCCAGGTCTTTTCGTTGGGGGCATGGGCCTGGGACTCTTTACCCGGACCGAAGCCCACGCAAGGGATGCCAAACATGCCCATAATGGCGACACCGTTGGTGGAAAAGGTCCATTTGTCCACCCGCGGCTTTTCGTCGAACAGGGACCTGTACGTTGCTACCGCCGATTGGATCGCTACGTGGTCCTCAGGAATCACCCAGGTGGGAAAATAACAATCGGTCGGATAAACCAGGCCTGTGTAAGAGGGTTTATCATAAGGGTACATCGATATTTGGGCATCGGCAGCTTTGGCGGCTGGAAGATCCCTTATTTGCTTCAGGGCGAGCTCCTTGTCCTCACCGGTGGTCAAACGGCGATCTACAGAGATGCTGCAGCCATCAGCCACCGCACAGCGAGATGGTGAAGTGTAAAATATTTCAGAAACGGTCAAAGAGCCTTTGCCTAGAAAGTCATCGCTTTTCAGACGTCCATGCAGCTGCTCCAGATCGCGTAGGATGTGTCCCATTTTGAAAATGGCGTTATTGCCGCGCTCAGGAGCAGAACCATGAGCGCTGACACCTTTGACCTCCACTTTGATTTCCATTCGGCCGCGCTGGCCCCTGTAGATGCCACCGTCGGTTGGTTCGGTAGAGACCACGAACTCCGGCTTAAGTCCCGATTCCTTGATAATGTACTGCCAGCACAAACCATCGCAATCTTCCTCCTGAACCGTGCCGACCACGACCAGAGTATAGTCACCCTCTAATTGCAGACCCTTTATGATCTTTCCAGCGTAGACCATGGAGGCCATGCCGCCCTCCTGGTCGGAAGCGCCGCGGCCGCCGATTACCGTATCGTCCTCGTAGCCTTCGTAAGGGTCGAATTCCCAGTTGTCCTGGTTGCCGACCCCCACGGTGTCTACGTGAGCGTCCATGGCAATCAGATGCGCGCCGTTTCCGATAGTGCCCAGAACATTGCCCATGGGATCGATTTCAACTTTATCGAATCCAACCATCTCCATTTCTTGTTTGATGCGCTCGATAACGGCCTTTTCCTGGCGGCTTTCACTGGGCAGACGGATCATATCGCGCAAAAATCGTGACATATCGGGTTTGTAACTTTCGGCCAGTTCTCTAATTTTTGTAAAGTCTATCTGCGACATGGCGACAAATCCTTCCAACCCGGATAAACCGAGAAAATGGCTACAAAGGCACAAAATAAAACTGTTTATTAGAATGTATTTTTAGCCCAAGGCGAAAGCGCGACCGTAATTTCCGTCGGTGGCCGTCGTCAGGATAATCTGCTCGATGCGGTTTCTTACATCCTGGCTCTCCAACTGGGCATAGGGCACCTTATTCAAGGGCAGACCCAGCTTTTGGCATACCAGGCGAGCCACCGCGGAGCTACCTGCCAGAGCCTTGAAGGCTTTGAGCCCGAAAAGAGGTCCTTGGTCTTTTGTGAAAATATCCTTCATAATAATTGTCGGCTCTCGCCAGCAAAGAGATGAGAGAACACAAATAGATTCAATCGGGTTAGGATGGATCATTTGAGGAAAGTGGCTTTCTAAACCACCTTAATAAATGTGTCAGACAAGTCAACACTTTTTTAATTGGCTGATATAAATTACCTTAATGTGGGTTTAAAGATATTGTATTGCGAGGTGAGCGCACAGAAATTCATGCCGAGATGTTTGCCGAACGGATCAAAGAGCTTGGTGGTGAGCCCGTAGTGGGGCATGACGGTATCGTTAAAAAAGGGCAGGCGATCGAAGAAATTTTTGCTTTCGGATCAGATAAGAGATTCATAGAAAATCTTGCCACTGCCATTTCACCCCGCCACTCTTAGGGTGACAATTCAGATTTCCGCTTGCGGCTGCTTGCAGCAAGGCGGATTCAAGTATTTTACCATCAACCTTTTGAAGGCAGATGATCCGTTCGATCAGCAATCTCAGACTCTCTTCAGAGTTGACATGTAGTCCTCGATACGGCCAGGCACCGTTTTCCTCGATGATATTGTTCATCATCAGCTTATAAAACATGGCCACACGCTCGAGATTCTCGAATTGATAGACTTCATCTTCAGATGCTTTCCCGGCCCGGATGTTGCTTTGAATATACCCCAAATACTGATTATATTTGGCTTCCCATTCGCTGACCACCGCATTCAGTTGCTGCCGGCCGGCGCCGACGGTCTCCACAACAGATCGATTGGCGTGGTATTTGGACCAATCGTCCGTTAAAATTCGGATTCCCAATCGATCGGCATGCTCACGCACCTCGGTACCGGGAAAAGGTGCCAAAGTGTGAAACCCGTAAGCCAGCCCCTCCTGTTGCAACCCGGCGGCAAAGGACACCGTCTCTGCAATCGTATCACGGGTTTCACCCGGCAGACCCAGAATAAAAGAGGCATTGGGGCTGATACCGACGCGCAGGCACATCCGCACCGCTTCCCGGATTTGTTTAATGCTGATCCCCTTTTTGATCTTCTTTAATATGACCGGATTGGCTGACTCGATTCCAAAACTAACGGCTGTGCAGCCGGCGGCTTTCATTTTTAACAGCAGTTTTTCGGAAATCGTATCAACACGGGCAAACGCGGTCCAGTTAATATTTAAATTATGCCGTTTGATGGCATCACAAATCGCCAGGCAATGATCCACGTTGGCGGTAAAAAGGTCGTCGGCGATGTTGATGCGCTCAAACTGTCGCTTGGCCAGATAGGCCAGCTCGGTGACAACGCGATCGGTGCTGTGGTAACGCACTTTAGAACCGCCCATCTTGCGTCCCACGCAGAAAATGCACTGATAGGGGCATCCCCGGCTGGTGGTCAGCGTCGCCGGCAAGCCCAGCGTTCGGTATCGGCCCAGAGGCAGCAGGTGCCGGGCTGGCAACGGCAAAGAATCCAGATTGGCGATAAATTGACGCCCGGGCGTTACCGTGATTTCAGAACCTCTACGAAAGGCAATACCCTTAACGCCGCTTAAATCTTCGCCACTTCTGACAGTCTGCATGAGCGCGACCATCGTTTGCTCCCCTTCACCCAGAACGACTGCATCGAGTACCGGAAACGCTTTCAGGGTTTCAGGCGCACAAAATGAGACATGGGGTCCGCCCATGACCGTCAGGATCTCAGGATCGATGGTTTTGAGATCTTTGAGCACCTGGCTGGCGTGATCAATCGTCATGGTTACCGCGGTTGCACCGGCGATATGAGGCTTAAAGCTTTCTACCGCAGTTTCAAGGCCGGTCCGGGTGTATGGGTAAACGACATAATCCAGAATTTTTACACGGGCGCCGGCCTGCTCCAGGGCAGCTGCCAGGTAGGCCAGTCCGAGTGGTGGGGAAGGGGTCTCGGAAATGGGGTAGAAGGGATTTATCAGTAAGACGCGCATCATATAACATCAGTTTTCAGTGTTCAGGTGTCAGCCCTTCTATTCATTCCTGACACCTGAACACTGACACCTGAAACCAAATTTAGTAAAGAGCAAAAAATGGGGCCCGGAAAGTGGATCCAGGCCCCAACACTTTTATGATTTATATGAGTTGAATTAGAACAATCCGGTTACCTTTCCGGTATTGACGTCGACATCCACCCGTCGGAATGCCGGGTTGGAGCCGGTTCCGGGCATCAGGCTGATGGTACCGGCGCAGGGGCACAGAAACTTCGCACCGGAATAAATCAAGACGTCCCTTACGGGAAGCGTCCAGCCTTTGGGCGCACCCTTGAGCGTTGGGTCATGGCTCAGGCTGAGATGGGTTTTGACCATCATGGTGGCAAAGTCGGCGTACATGGGATCGTTCTCAAGCATCTTGGCTTTGTTCTCGGCTTCCGGGGTCCAGGCCACGCCATCGGCGCCATAGACTTCTTTTGCGATGAGGTCGACGCGGTCGCGCAGTTTCATCTCCAGCGGATAGAGGAATTTGAAGTCGTTTTCATCTTCGCAGGCCTCGACGACGGCATCGGCAAACTCCAGGGCACCATCGCCACCCAACTCCCAGTGTTTGGACTCGGCGCAGCGGGCACCGGCAGCCTCGGCTGCTGCGCGGACAACCTTACACTCCTCATCCGTATCGGTGTAAAACCGGTTGATGCAGACCACCGGGTTGATGCCGGCCTTGCGAATGGTGTTGATGTGGTGCACCATGTTCACACAACCTTTTTCAACCATCCCCACGTTTTCTTTGGTGTACTCATCCGGCATAGCGATGCCCGGTGTCACTTTGGGCCCGCCACCGTGGCTCTTGAGCGCGCGGATGGTGGTCGTCAGAACCGACACATGCGGCTTCAGTCCACTGAAGCGGGATTTAACGTTCCAGAATTTTTCGAAGCCGATATCGGCGCCGAAACCCGATTCAGTGACATGGTAGTCGAACAGTTTCAAACCAACCCGGTCGGCGATAATGGAGGACTGTCCAACAGCGATGTTGGCAAACGGTCCCGCATGTACCATACAGGGGTTGTATTCAGCCGTACACATCATTGTGGGATTAATGGTGTTGCGCATAAAAGCGGTCATGGCATTGCCGCATTCCAGGTCACCGGTGGTCACCGGCTTGCCGCTCTTGTCGAATGCCACTGTGATGTTGTTGAGCCGTTCTTTCAGATCAGCCAGATCGCGGATAACCGACAGGATGGCCATACACTCAGAACCAACGGCGATCCCGAATTTGGACTGCATGGTAAAGCCGTCCATGCGGCCGCCGATACCGATGATAATGTTTCGTAAAGCCTGGGCACAAAAATCCATGATCCAACCCAGTTCCACCCGGGTAGGATCGATGTTCAGCCGCGCCATGCCGGTCAGTCGATCCAGCTGTTCATCGGTGTAGTTGCGCTCATGCTGCATACGGGCGGTCAAAGCCACCATGGCCAGGTTATGGGCGTTCATGATGTCGTTGATGTCGCCGGTCAACCCCAGAGAAAATTCGGTCATCGGAATCAGCAAGGAGTTGCCGCCGCCGGCAGCGGTTCCTTTGACGTTCATGGTGGGTCCGCCGGAGGGCTGGCGCAGAGCGCCACCCACGTTTTTCCCGCGTTTGCCAAGGCCTTCCATCAAACCACAGGAAGTGGTGCTTTTACCTTCTCCCAGCGGTGTGGGGGTGATGGCGGTCACCTCGATGTATTTCCCGTCCGGTTTGTCTTGCAGCCGGTCGATAATTTTAAGGAAATCGAGTTTCGCCAGCCGGCCCATCGGGAGAATTTCATCCTTTTCAAGGCCAAGTTTGTCACGCCATTCTTCCGGCGTTGGCATGTTCTTTTCTGCCTCTTCAGAAATCTGCCAGTCTGCCATCTTTACTGCATCGTAAGCCATACTACATAACCCTCCTTTCATTTATTTGATAGAGCTGTTACGAAATCGTATCGAAGAACCCTTTGTGACTCACTTTTTTTAAAGCACTCGATGCTGCACTAAAACCAACATGCGTTTACCATCTGGCCGGGCGTTTGGCAAGAGATTTATTCCGTTGAGAGTTCAAAGGCTCAAGGTTCAGAGGTTCAGGGCTCAAGGGCTAAGCTTCAAATGACAGAGGACAGATGATAGCGGATAGAATGTACTGCTTGGCCTTGGAAAACGTCATTCGACTTCTGTCGTATAACCTTTGAACCCTTGAACGCTGAACCCGGAAACCTCAGCTATGAAGCTGATTGAGCTGATAATAGAAGCCCTGGCGTGCCATCAGTTGCGCATGGGTGCCGGTTTCAACAATGCGGCCCCTGTTCATAACGATGATTCGGTCCGCATGGCGTACGGTCGATAACCGGTGGGCCACCACCAGGGCCGTTCTGTTTTTCATCAGTTTTTCAAGGGCCTGTTGAATCCATAATTCAGTTTGCGAATCAATATAAGAGGTGGCTTCGTCAAACAGGATAAGCTGCGGATTGCGGGCAAACGCTCGGGCAATTGAAATCAACTGCCGTTCACCGCTCGAAAGGGATGTCGCTCCTCCGGCAAGCACGGTGTCAAGCCCCTCGGGCAAGCGTTCAAGTAAACTGTTGCAGTTGGCGGCTTCAACGATGTGCTGCATTCTTTCCTCGGTCAATTGCTGGCCATTGTCAAATATGTTTTCGCGGATGGTACCGGAAAACAGAAACGGCTCCTGCATCACCAGTGCCATTTTATGCCGAAAGTCAGCGGCATCAAATGCCCTGAGGTCCACATCGTTAATCAGGATACGGCCCGCCGTCGGGTCATAAAACCGGGGGATCAGGTTAACCAGAGAAGTCTTACCGGCGCCGGTCGGGCCAACCACCGCCACCGTATCGCCGGCTTTTATGCGCAACGATATGTTATGAAGCACCTTCTCGTCGCCAATATAGCTGAAGGAAACATCTTCAAGGCGGATTTCTTGGATATGGTCCAAACCCGGTAAGTCCGGTCGAAATCGGTCTTTTGGCAGGCTTTGCTGTGTATCCAAAATCAACAATATCCGCTCGGCCGAAGACATCGCATTTTGTAAAATATTATACTTTTCAGCGAGGTCCCTAATCGGTCTGAAAAACATCTTGATGTATGTAATGAATGCTACCAGGGTTCCCAGACTGATGGCATCTGCGAGCACGCGGCTGCCGCCATAGAAAATGACGACCGCAATGGCAACCACCCCCATCATCTCGATGATGGGCATAAAGATGGCCAGTACGTGAATCTGCCGCATCCCGGCCTGGTAATTTTCATGGTTCAGTCGCCGGAACTTTTGGTAGTTTTTCGATTCCTGCACGAACAGCTGTATAACACCGATGCCCTCGATGGTTTCAGCAAAACGGGTGTTGATTTCGGCCAGCTTAATTCTCAGTGTTCGAAAAACCTCCCGGGCTTTAACCGAAAATATGGCCGAAGCGTAGAAAACGACGGGCAAAACCGCAAACGATGCCAGGGCAAGCTTCCAGTTGAGAACCAACATGATCGTGGCAATCCCGATTAACAGGAAAATGTCTTTGAAGACCAATGAGATGACCGAGGTAAATAGCTCATGCATGTTCTGGACATCATTGGTCAGTCGGGTGACCAAACGGCCTACCGGATTGCGTGTAAAAAATTCGATGGCCAGATTCTGTACGTGGGTATAAAGTTTCATCCTCAAATCATGCATAATCATGTGACCGCAGTATTCCATAATCATTTTCTGGCTAAAATTCAGGATGAAATTAGCAAAGACGATGGCCAAAAAGACGAGCGCCATTTTGCCCAAGCCGGCCACATCATCCTGTCTTAGTATTTTCAGATCGGATGTATCGATTTTCTTAAGGGCCTCAAATGATATGATCGCTGTGCGGCCTTCCATCCTAAATAAAGCGCTGTATTTTTCAACCACCGCGCGTTGTCGCGGATCCTTCAGATCCAACTTCAAATATCTATTTGGATGCCCGTCAACCTGCGAATCAGCCGTTTTCGCTGACGATGTTTGTGGTACGATGTAGCGGTCAATGGCAATCTTGGTCACGTAGGGCAGCGCCAGATCCAGGGCGGTAATGCCCAAAACCAACAGGATTGAGTACACGATCAGGCTGCGGTAGGCGCTCACAAACGGCAACAATCTTTTCAACAGCCCGAGGTCATAGGGCTTGCCCAGTTGCGCTTCTTCAAAATATCCATAATCAGGATGCATTCAGGTCCTCTTCTAACTCCTGTAGCCGAAAGGCTTTGGCATAATATCCATCGGTTGCGATCAAATCCTGGTGTGCGCCTCGTTCGGTGATGTGACCCTGCTCAAGAGTGATTATTTGATCCGCAAAACGCACGGCCGAAATACGATGGGATACGATGATGATTGTTTTCTGCCCGATCATCGTTTTAAGTGTATCGACAATGGCATTGCCGGTTGCTAGATCCACCTGGCTGATGGGGTCATCCAGGATGAGAATCCCGGCGTCTTGCATGAATGCACGTGCCAGCGCAATGCGCTGTTTTTGACCGCCGGATAAGATCACTCCCTTTTCACCGACAATAGTGTCATACCCATTCGGAAACGCCCGGATCGTGTCAAAAAGGGCAGCTTCTTGAGTAACTTGCTGCAGGCGGGATTCTGCGATCAACGGATCGTCAAAAGTGATGTTTTCCCTGATGGTCCCGGCAAACAGAAAAGGCTCCTGGGGCATGAAAGCAATATGCGATCTTAAGTTGTCAATGGTGAGCTCTCGGACGTCCTGGCTGTCAACACGAATGCTGCCCCGGGTCACCTCATATTGTCTAGGTATCAAGCTCACCAGAGTCGTTTTCCCACTGCCCGGAGGGCCGACGATACCCAGAATGCTGCCCGGCTCAACCGTCAGCGTTATCTCTGAAAGAGCCGGCGGGCTGCCATTACCGTTGGGTTCATAACGGAAAGCAACATTCTCAAAAGCAATGCGGCCCTCAAATCGTCTCAGCGGCTCCGCATGCGGATCATCCTCTATCTGCGGACAGGTTTCCAGAATTCGATTCAGGCGATCCAGTGACGCGCGCCCGCGTTGAATCAAGTTGGTCACCCAACCCAATGCCATCATTGGCCAAGTTAATAAAGCCAGATAGCTGATGAAAGCCACAAAGTCTCCGGGTGTTATCGTTTGAGCGATGGTCTGGCGACCGCCCAGATACAGTACGATGGCCAGACTTAAATTGGTGAATAACACCATCAGCGGGAAAAAGGACCCCACAATTTTGACGAGGCCCAAATTTTCTTTGACATACGCTTTAGAAACGGCGTCAACCCGGTTTGCTGCCTTTTCTTTACGATTATGGGCCTTGATGATGCGAATCCCAGAGAAGCGTTCTCGAATGACCTCGGTCAGGTCCGAAAAAGTGGCCTGAACACGTTGATAGCGCTGGTGCATTTGTTTGCTGAAAAATTTGGTGCTGATCGTGATCAGTGGCATCGGGATCAATACAAAAAGCGTCAGGGTAACATTGATATAGAGCATGAAGCCAATAGCGGCGGCACCCAGCACGATCGCATCATTCATGGCGACCAGACCCATCCCGGTCGCCATGCGAACCTGCTGGATATCGTTGGTGGCATGCGCCATCAAGTCGCCGGTCGGAGTGCGATCAAAATAAGACGCCGAAAGGGTCTGAATATGGGCAAACAGGCGGTTGCGCAAACCTTCCTCAACACGTCGCGATGTGCCCAGCAGGCAGCGACGCCAGACATATCGAAAAATGCCTATTAATATCGCTATACCGGCCATGTACATGGCGTATCGCATCAATTGGTCCGTTGCGATTTGCAAGGCGGTCAGGCCATCAACCGACCATTTGATAATGCGGGGTATGAAAAGCTGCAGCACGTCAACGACAATTAAGCTGAGCAGGCCAATTGCAATTTTCAAGCGATTTTCCCTAAGGTAGGGTTTGATCAGGGCTAAGGATTTCATGAATGGCGCTTCAACTGCTTGCTTTCATAACAAATTGAAAATAATAGATATTCTTTCTTACGTTGACTTCATCGAAGTCGGTTGTTATTGTAATTTTTATGGAATCAGGATGTATCGTCGAATATATAGACCGCCAGAGAATAATGTGTGCGGTTGTCCTCGAAGTCAAGAACCAGCGGCTACGGTTGTTAACGGAAAACAATCGAGAGGTCAACCTTTCCCGCAAACGACTGCTGCACAGTGACAAAATACGCCTTGATCTTAACCTGGGAAGAGATCGGATGGTCGAGGCCCTAAAAAAAGTTGTCCGTAAACGAAAAGAACTCATTAACAATATTGATATCCGCGATCTGTGGGAAGTCCTGAACACCGAACAACAGTGGATCGACCTGGCGACCATGACTGAATTTTGCTTTCCGGACAGTGCATCAGGAGATCATGAATCCGCGGTCATGCGGGCCCTGTTTAAGGATCGGCTCTATTTTAAATTTAATCCAGATGGGTTTCGCCCGAATTCAGAAAAACAGGTTGAATTGCTCGCAACCCAGCGAAAAGAGGCACAACGCAAGCAGGAGCTGACTGAAACCGGCGGTAGCTGGCTTAAAAGCCTGTTGAATTCAACCGGACCCATTGATCCCGATTCGGTCACACCGACTGTTCAGAAATATATTGAAATTCTGAAGTCCTACTATCTTTTCGGCAAAGAAAGTAAAGACGATACGATTGCCAGGAGTATGTCGGCCAGAGCCGGTGTCGAAAGTCTGCAGGATATATTTCGGGTCCTCGTGCGATTGGGAGTTTTTGATGAAAATGAGAATCTTGAGCTGCTGCGCAACCAGATATCGGTTGATTTTAATGAAACGGTTTTGACACGTGCAGCACAGATTGTCAGCTCAAATTCGATGGGAATAGCAGCCGAACGCTTTGATCTAACCCACCTGCCTCTGATGACCATCGATGGTCAGGGAACTTTGGATTATGATGACGCCATCAGCATTGAAAAAACCGATGATGGATTCAAACTGGGCATTCACATCGTTGATGTCGGTCACTTCATTCGTAAATCTGATGTTGTTGATCAGGAGGCAAGTGTGCGCGGCAGCTCCATTTATATGCCTGACCAAAAAATATCCATGCTACCGTCAATTCTGGCGGAGGGCCTTTGCAGCCTGAAAGCCGGTGAGCTGCGTCCGGCCATCAGCATTATGATTGATTTGAGCCCGCAGGCTGAAGTGGTGCGTAATGAGATCTTGCAAAGCCTGATTAAAGTCAAGCATCAGTTGACCTATTTCGATGTCAATAATGCAGTGGATGAAATACCCCTGTTGCACATTT
>JASFJF010000024.1:0-19567 GCA_050122255.1 Desulfobacterales bacterium | reverse complement strand
TTCAATGATTTGGGTTTGAGCGCCCCGTTTTTCGGCAGCCTGCATAAAAGTATTCAGCAAAAAGGATGTATTTCCCTTTCTGCGCGGACTTCCTTGAAAGCCAAGTACCAGCATAATTTATTTCTCTTCTTTAATATGGCATTTAACGCAAGTGGTGGGGCCTGCTTTTAGGCCCTCCGTTTTTTTTTGCTTGTGGCATTTGGTGCATTGCTTGTTCATTACCTGCTTCTTTTTTAAGGTGCCCGCGGCCTTGAGCTCTTCGATAATACCGGCTTTTTGCGGATAAAGGGAATGACAGATGTTGCAGTCCACCAACTTGTCTTGGTGCTGATGATGAGGGAATGGGACGGGTCCGCGTGATCCTCCGGGAAGTGTGATTTCAGCGGCCCCCTTGTTTTCAGCGAGGGCGCCGCCTAATGCAAGTGAAGCAGCTGTAAACACCAGCATTGCCGCTGCCAACAGCAGACATATTCGGGCTGTCATCAATAATCTCCGATTCAACATTACAGTTTCCACAGCTATGATTGAAAACATGTCGGCATCGCCACCGCTCAAACTCATTTCCAGGTCTGCTGACCAATCGGATACGGGTTTTCCCATCCCAAGATCAAGACGAATTTGACTTTAGTGCCGGCAGCCAATCCGCAATCGCTAGCGTGGGGAAATGCTTTTACCCTCGCCTTCCAGTTCACATTGGGCAAAATCAATCGGCTCGTTGCAGGCGCTGCAAGTGTGCGGCCGGTCGAATTCATCTGAAAAAATTTCTTTACTTTCACCACACTTTGGACATTTACAGGTGAAGCTTTTAAGTGATTTAAAATTTGCGTATCCAGGGCAATGTTGTGGTGTGGATGTTGTGTCTGTCATAATTACCTCCGTAAGATCCGTAATACTTTGCTATCCAAGTTTTTTTGCGATTTGGCGCCCGTAGTCCTGGGCCATTTGTAAGCCGCCTTCCAACGAGCTTGATTTCAGGCGCAGGGTGTCTCCGACCATATCCATTTTCAGAATGTGCTTCATGGTGTCGAAAATGCGATCATTGGCTTCACCGCTCCAGCCAAAGGACCCGAAAGCGCCGCCGGCCTTGCCTTCAAGGGTTGCATTTTCAGCAATGAATAAGAAGGTTTTCATGGCCTGCAGCATTTCACCGTGGTAAGTAGAAGAGCCGAACGCATAGGCATCATAACCTTGTAGATCAGCTTCACTTTTTATGGCTTTGGATTCGACCACTTCGGCCTCATGGCCGGAGAAGCGAATGCCTTCTGCAATCAGATCGGCAATTTGCCGGGTTTCTCCCGTCCGGGAAGCATATACGATAAGCGCTTTGGCCATGGTTTATCTCCCATCGATGCCTTAAAGACAAACACCACAATGTCAAGTGCCATCTGTATCGGCGTGAATTTATTTTTTCGGCCCGGCGATTCTATTGTCCGTACCTTCTGCTGCGCAATCCGGTGTGTAGCAGGTGTTGTCGACAAATTCACATTTCTTATGGCAGGATGGACACTCGTCGGGGTGCGCATCCGCATCAAAAGTATACCCACAATTTGAGCATTTCCAGCTGGGCATTTTCATTTCTCCTTTTACTGTGTCAGGTCACCATTCAAACCTGATCTTATTTATGCTTCAGCATCGCTGGATGGGCGACGTTTGGCCATTTCACGGTCCATCATAAACAGCCCGCCCTTGGCTTCGCCCATCAGTCTCAACTGTTCTAAAACCCCGCTAACGCTATCTTCTTCTTCAACCTGCTCGGAAACAAACCACTGCAGAAATATTTGGGAGGCATGATCCCGCTCTGCATTGGCGACCTCGACCAGATCATTAATCAAACCCGTAACCTTCTGCTCATGGGCCAGCGTATCTTCAAAGACAGCCAGGGGCGAATTCCACTCAGACGGCGGTGCCTCTATCTGCGCCAATTGAACCCGGCCGCCCCGCTGGCAGATAAAATCATAAAATTTCATGGCGTGTTCCAATTCTTCCTGTGCCTGGTAGTACATCCAGTTGGCAAAACCATCCAGATTAATCGATTTAAAATAGGCATTCATGGACAGATACAGGTAAGAAGAATACAGCTCTGCATTCATTTGGCCATTGAGTGTTTTTTGCATCTTGTCTGTTAACATCATTTCTATCCTTTCCAAAGACCGTGGAGATTGCAATATTCGCGGGCGGTCACATTTTCAGAAGTCACATTAAATTCAGCCTCGGGCGCATCCCCGGGATTAAGAAACTGGCGATCGACTTTGCCTTCTGCAATGATTTCAATCCACTCAATATAGTGCTTGTCTTCCATCGGATGGGCGACATCACCGACTTTGACCTTAACCCCACCGTCAATTTTTTCAATAACCGGAACGTGCTTTTCCTTGGCGGCATCAACCGTGTTTTCAACCAGTTTTTCCATCGGCTGCCCACAGCACACCAGTTCTCCCTCGCCGCCGTGCAGCACTTCGACCATATTCCCACAGACCTCGCATTTATAAACTTCCAGTCTTTCTGCCATTTTATCCTCCTTTTGTTTTTTAGTAGTTTTCGCCGAGCAGCTCAAAATGCGCCCTTGCATGAGCGCATGCCGGGCATTCATCCGGCGCCTCGTTGCCTTGATGCAAATAACCGCAATTGCGGCAGCGCCAGACCACCGGCTGCTCCCTTTTAAAAACGATACCGTTTTCGATGTTGGCTGCCAGCGCTAAATAGCGTTTTTCATGCTGTTTTTCAGCCACCGCGATGGCCCTAAAGATTTCAGCAATTTCTTCAAAGCCTTCTTCAATGGCAATTTTTGCGAATCCGGGATACATTTCAGTGTATTCATAATTTTCACCACCAGCGGCTTCTTTCAGATTGTCCAGTGTGGTGCCGATAACGCCGGCTGGAAAGGCCGCAGCCACTTCGACTTCACCACCCTCCAGCAGTTTAAACAATCTTTTGGCATGTTCTTTTTCCTGATTGGCGGTTTCGGTAAAAATTTCGCTAATTTGTACAAAGCCGTCTTTCTTGGCCTGGCTGGCAAAATAGGTGTAGCGGTTGCGTGCCTGGGATTCACCGGCAAAGGCGGTCAGAATATTCTTTTCGGTTTGCGTGCCCTTTAGATTTCCCATAGATGTTTCCCCTTTATTTCTTTTTGATGTGATCCTGCAGCCGGTTGCATAAACTATGTGTGTTCCCGCCACCAGCCTTTGGTAATATGATTCTGTTTTTCTGCTTCGGCCAATTTTTTTAATTTGTAGGCCGAATCTCTTAAGACCCCATAGAGGATGCCGCAACCGTTGTCCTCCCGATCGGCATCACCGAGGTCAGCCAGCGCCATCATTTCTTCCACGAGGCTCAAGGTCTTTATGATATGTATATTGCAGGGTTTCACGGAAATATCTCCTGGAATGGATTCGTGAGCTCTATTTTCCATGAGTCGGAAAATATGATCTCTCTTCGAACTGCCCCGATTAAAGGTTCAAATTCTATGCCAGGAGAAAAACCCGGATCCCCTTTCCGGGCTATGCGGGCTAAACGAGCGAATATCGGAGGTTAAGCCAAAATTTATGTCTTTTTTGGACCGGCTAAGCGCTCAGGTATCTGATATCATTGCGATACATGCAACGAGCATGATTTAACGGAATATCAATGCCTTGCAGAGATAATGTCTGGATATCATAATAAAAATAACATTGCAACACGATCTCAGGATAATTTTTGAAACAAAAATGTCTCATAAGACAATCAGAGAACAGAGCAGAAGACACCGGTCAGAGATCTGAGAACAGGAGCGGTCGTTGCGAATTGAAAAGCGCTCGCCAACCGCGGTCATGACGATGGTGAACGGTTTTGTTGTAATGATATGGTTTTGCCCTTGGTTGGTTTAAGGTGCGCCTTTGATTAAGATTGAATCAGGCGGCAACGACCTGCCTGCGGTTCAGAATTTGACCGCGGGTGTTGATGACCACCTGTTCCATGGGGATTTTGACACCGGACATTTCCATCCCTTTTTTGACGATCATGGGAAGCCCGCCGCAACAGGGCACTTCCATAATGACGGCGGTGATGCTTTTAAGACCGGATTCTTTGCAGATCTGAGCAAATTTTTCGATGTAATGTTGCGCACTATCCAGCTTGGGGCAACCCATTAGCACGGCCTTGCCTTTGATGAAGTCACGGTGCACGGTGGGATATGCCACCGGGACGCAATCTGCCAGAACCAGCAGGTCAGCACCCTTCAGAAAAGGGGCCGTCGGTGGAACCAGCATGATTTGGACCGGCCAGTGAGAAAGAGCGGATTGTTCTAAATCGGCTGCATCCGTGGCGGAGAAATCTGCACGGAGTGTGGCGGCTGCCGGCCCGGGTGTCCCCAATGATTGCAGCCTTGCAGACGGGCATCCACCTGAAAAAGCCGGTGTCGGCTCGGCGGGCGCTTCTTGCTTTCTTTTCGCCAGCAGCTCTTCAACGGCTTCTTCATCAAACTCATCCGCTTCGCGCTCGATGATTTTAAGCGCTCCCATGGGACATTCTCCCAGACATGCACCCAATCCGTCACAATACATATCGGCTATGACGCGGGCTTTACCGTCTATAATCTCAAGCGCACCTTCGGCACATGACGGCACACAGTTGCCGCAGCCATCACAGAGTTCTTCATCGATTTGGATAATTTTGCGTACGGTTTTCATAGGTCGCTCCTCTGACATTAAGTGGCAAAATCGGTTTTGTTTTAAATGATCGCATCCATCAGCAGCTGACGGCCAAGACGACTATTGATTCAATTAAGCAGTGCCTTTATTCAATTCATCGCCCAGCAAATATTCTCTGGCCATTTCACGCCCGCTGTCGGTTAGAAATGCGCGCTCGATAAGGGTCTCGATTTCCGCTTCCGAGCGGGGTGCCTTTTTTTGCTTTTCATTCAGATTTTCCAGCAGGTCGGCATCGTAGACCACTTTGAAATTCAGGCTGTCATCGGATCGCGGGTGATGATGGTGCGCGATTATATTACAAATTTCTTCGATCAATTCTTCACTGGCGCCCAGTTTTTCCAGTATTGATCGGGCAATAGGTGGGCCCTCTGCTTCCTGAAACTTGGCTGCGGAGCTGCCGTATTTTCTTTCCGCTTCAGGAATGCCGATATCGTGTAAATATGCTGCCGGCAATATGACGGCCAGGCTGCCTTTTTCCTTTTTGCCGATCCGCTCGGCGTAGCGGGCCACGCGACCGGCATGGGCAATGCGCTTAAAATCGCTTTGAAAATATCGTTTCATTTCAACGGCCACGCGGTCTTTGAGCAAATCTTCTTTCTGGGCAATGAGTTCCGCTGGCAAATCCCCGATACATTGTTCGGCATACTGACAATAGGCCGCACATCCAAAATCCATTTCCGGATTAACGAACCGGTGACCGCATTTTTCACATTTGCGGGTGGTGTCGTCTTTAAAAAACTCAACCGTGGCATTGCATTTTGGGCATTTGGTATCGAAAATAGCGCCCGGCTTCCAGTACTTGGTGTCCTGTCCAGGGCATTTCATGATATTTTCCCTCTGTTCACTTTAGTTGGGGCCATGCAATGATCATTTTCTTAAAAGCCATTGTACGTATCGGTAAACAATAACGTAATAGATGACAGATGACATTGACTTAGATCAAGATGGTCAAAATAATGTTACCCACAGGTTAAGCGATTTAAAACCCATCTGGCCTTGACATCGATCAAAAATGGATGCAAAAAAAGATATGGAGAATTTTTTAAGCTTGATCTCGGCGATTCCTTTATTTGACGGTCTTCCCACCGTGCAGTTAGACGCCATTCGTCGAATCGCCGTCGAAAAACGCTATGATAAGAACCAGACCATATTTTCAGAAGGCGATAAAACAACGGGTTTTTTCGTAATTGTTGAGGGCCGGGTTAAAATTTACAAAGTTTCATCAGAAGGCAAAGAACAGATCCTGCACATTTTTGAGGCCGGGCAGTCATTTGGGGAAGTAACGGTTTTTACGGGACAGCAAATGCCGGCCAATGCCCAAACCCTTGCCAAAACGCATCTTCTTCTTTTCGCCAGAAATGAATTTGTCGACCTGGTTTCATCGAACCCTTCCCTGGCTTTGAATTTGCTGGGAATTATGTCGAAAAAGCTGCGGCAATTCGCAGCCCAAATCGAAAATCTGTCTCTCAAGGAAATCCCGGCGCGTCTGGCCTCATACCTGATTTATCTTTCTAAAGAGCAGGGCACCACGGACGTAGTCGTTTTAAATATATCAAAAGGCCAGCTGGCCAGTCTTTTGGGCACCATTCCCGAAACACTGTCCCGAATGTTTGCCAAATTATCTGGGCAAAATTTGATCCGCGTCGAAGGTCCGAAAATTGTATTGGTGGACCGTAATGGAATCGAAACCCTGGCCGAACACCCCGGACATGATGAGTAGACCGCAGATGGCCTCGGGTCCGAATGGATTGTGCTCTCGGATAGCTGGAAGATAATATTAAAGATATCCCTCTAACGGTTGCAGGCAACAAGGTGTTTGGTCAACATCTGAATATGACCCATCTCTTCTTTGATGATCGCTTCGATGCGATCCCTTCCCAGATTCTGCGGCACGGCCTCCTTCATTCCCAGATAAAAAACAATGGAGTCTTTTTCGGCTTCGATGGCCGATTTTAGGATTTCCACCATTGAGGTCACATCGATTTCTTTCTCAAAAAATACACGGCTGTCCACTAATGCTCGCAAATACGCGCCAGCCTCACCGGATGGGTCGAAAACCGTTGAGGCTTTTTCAGCTGACAAGAGTTCGGCCCGCATGGATTCAAACATTTTCTCGTGGGCTTCTTCCATTTTGGAAAGGCCGATGAGCATGTCCTTATTTGACGGATCCGCTGTTGTTTCTGCGGCATCGCGATAAAACTTGGCACCATTGCGTTCCATTTTCTCGGCCATTTCAAAAACCTCGTCTGCATTGAAATCGTAACCCATTTTTTCTTCCTTTCCGAATGCATAAATTAGTCATCTCAACAATAAGCGCACGTGCAGCGGCAGAAACGATACACATTTCCCCCGCTCAGATAATCAATTAAATATACGTATGATCTGGGATGTTGTAAAGAACGCTGACCGGTGACCGGGATGCGTGGTGACAGATTGTAAAATATGAATAAATTCAGAAATATGGTAATGCAGAATGCTCAGGTGGTGTTTATAAAACCACGAAGGGCACGATAAGACACGAAAGGATAAAAGCAGGTTTAGGTGTTTTCCCTTGGTGGTTTTCGCGTTTTTGGTGGTGAGATAGTATCAGGCGTAGCCAACTGGCGTATTCCAGATGACCGCGTTCAGGAATTTTATCATCGAAGGAGGGCAACCGCGCCCGGTGCTCCACCGGCGGCACAAAATTCCACTTGACAGGTAAATAGGGTTTTTATATCATACTAAATCGCTATGAATATTAAAATCGATGATGAAAAAAATTGTTGCCACAACATTAACAGCCGTATTAACCCTGGCGGTGCTTTTATCCGGCGCTTCCGGCTATTCTGATTGTGCCGTCAGATGCGTGCGCGAGATGGCCAAGGTGCACCCGCACTGTGCCATGGGTTCCACAAATTTGCGCCTGCCGGATTGCTGTTCTGGGGGCATGCAAAGCCCGTGCGAGATGAACGCGGCTCCTGAGGTCAAGATACCCGAGTGCTCAATTGCAAGTCATGCGACCGGATTTACTCACTTGACCGCTATCGGGGTGATGTCAGGCGCTGCTGAGACAGATCTTACCGCCCCATCGCAGGTGGGTCTGCGTTCTATTTTTGCAAAGTATTACAAGGATCCTCCCATTTATCTACAAACCCTTTCTCTTTTATGCTAAACCCGCTAGCCGCAGTAAAGTCATAAGTCATTATCCCCGCATTCAGCTATCTTCAGAAAAAACAAAACAGGATCGCATTCGTGATGTGCGGAAATATTTTGAATTTAAATTGATTCAGGAGAAACATATCATGTCTACAAAACGCAAAAAAAATGCACCGTCACAGAAAAAGCGTAACACGAAAATGGCGCAGGAAAAACGGCAGGCAAAAAAAGATGCTGTTCTGGGCACCGAGAAAAAAGGCCATCTGCTGCTCATGGTTGCCGTCGTTTGCGCCATCCTTATCATCGGCGGCGGAGTTTACCTGGCCACTATCGATCGGGGAGACACCTCACCGGTGGCGGCCAGCATTGCCTCAGAAAATTCTACCTCACATGTCAGTCTACCGGCCACTCTTTTTAATGACGGCAAGGCCCGTCACTTTGAGCATGTTGCCGGCGAATTTAAGATCAAATACTTTGTTTTGAAAAGCTCCGACGGTGTTATACGGGCGGCCTTTGATGCATGCGATGTCTGCTGGCCGGCGGGCAGAGGCTATTATCAGGAAGGCGATTATATGGTCTGCCGTAACTGCGGCCGGAAATTTGCTTCGGTTCTCGTCAATGAAGTCAAAGGGGGCTGCAACCCGGCGCCTTTGAATCGTCGCGTCGATAATGGCAAGGTCGTTATTGAAGTCAAGGATATCCTGGAAGGCCGGCAGTATTTTAATTTTTCAGGAAAGGTCTAAGTCGTAAATTTCAAATGACGCTTAATTTAGAGGATTCAATGACACTTAAACAGATATCGATAAAAAACCTGATGCGGCGCAAGGGCAAGGCATTCTTTGTCCTGGCCGGGCTGGTCATAGGTGTTTCAACAGTCGTTGGGATCATCAGCTATATTGAGGCGATGACCAGCGACATCAACCACAAACTGGAGAAATATGGCGCCAATATTCTAATCGTGCCCCGCACCGAGAATTTAACCCTTACCTACGGCGGGCTTTCCTTAGGCGGCGTTTCCTTTGAAATGCAGGAAATCCGTGAAGCCGAATTGGCGCAGGTGAGCTCCATTAAAAATGCACGCAATATTGCGGCCCTGGGTCCGTTGGTGCTGGGAGTTGTGGAAGTTCGTTCGCACAAGGTTCTTCTGGCCGGCGTAGATTTCAGCGCATCGGCTATTTTAAAGCCCTGGTGGCAATTGCAGGGCCGGCTGCCCGATGAAAACGGTGTTATTTTAGGTGCCGAGGCAGCCCGCATTCTCAAATTAAATAATGGCGATCGCTTCGCAACCAAGGGGCGCGAATTTGTGGTCTCCGGTATCCTTAAACCCACCGGATCGCAGGACGACCAGATAGTGTTTGTGCGATTGAGCACCGCACAGGCGCTGTTTGACAAAGGCGGGCGGGTTTCCATGGCCGAAGTGGCAGCACTATGCCAGGACTGCCCCATCGATGACATGGTCAAACAGATTTCGGATGCCCTGCCGGGTGCCAAGGTCATGGCCATTCAACAGGTGGTCAAAGGCCGTATGCAAACCCTGGGGCAGTTTAAAAAATTTTCGTTTGGCATATCCGGTGTGATTCTGCTGATCGGCAGTCTTGTGGTTTTGGTAACCATGATGAGCAGCGTCAGAGAGCGAACCGATGAAATCGGTATTTTTCGCGCCATCGGATTTCGCAAGCGCCATGTCATGAAGATTATTTTTTTGGAGGCTGCGATCCTGTCCGGCTTGGCCGGCATCATGGGATATTTGTTGGCCTGGGGAAGCACACAGGCGGCGGTTCATTTTTTCATTGAAGGACACTCCGGAATCGTGCCCTTTAATGTCGAACTGGCGGCCGGCGCTTTCATTTTAGCACTGTTGATCGGCCTGGTCTCCAGCGCCTATCCAGCGGTCATGGCCGCGCGACTGGATCCCGGTGAAGCCCTGAGGACGCTGTAGTAGCGATCATCCGCTATTTAAATTACGGCTGTCTACAATGGCATGGTCAAATTACCTTTTTGTGGTGAATAAAAATCCGAAACATTATCGAATGACAAAAATTTTAAAACACAAACGACAGGACGTTCGAGCCGATAAAAGTAAGAGGTAATCTATGAGTTATATTGTTGCAGAAAAATTAGCCAAGAAGTATGGGAGTGGCGAGGCTGCGGTTAGGGCCCTGCGCGACGTCAGCTTTCAAATTGAGGCCGGTGAATTTGTCGGCCTGATGGGTGAATCCGGCGCCGGCAAATCGACATTGCTTTCCATAATGGGGGCCATGAACGCTCCGAGCTCCGGCACGCTTGTGGTCGATGGAATCGACATCTACAGCCTCAGTTCGGAGCAACAGGCGGATTTTCGCCGCGAATTTCTGGGTTTCATATTCCAGGATTTCTGTCTGGTACCCTACCTGACGGTTTTTGAAAATGTCATGCTCCCGTTGACCATTGTGAAAAAAAGCCGCAAACAAAAAAAGCAAATGGTCGAAAGCGCGCTTTCACAGGTGGGCTTGCTGGAAAAGGCGGCGCGTTTGCCCAACGAGATTTCCGGCGGTGAAAAAGAGCGCGTGTCAATCGCCCGTGCGATTGTCAACGAACCGCCGGTTCTACTGGCTGACGAACCCACCGGTAACCTGGATAGCAAAACCTCGGCCGATATCATGAAATTGCTTCGAAATTTTAACAGCGATGGGATGACCATTATTATGGTCACCCACAGTGAGGTCTGTGCCCAGTATGCCCGCCGGTTGATGCGGGTTTTCGATGGCAAGCTTGTTGCGGACCAACCGCTGTTCGGCAGGTGTCTGGCAAATTGAATCTTAGTAAAGATGGCCTTTGACTTTAATCGCTTTGCGCTTTTGTGCTCACCGAAAGAACCGGGCAAGGAGCCTGGCGCGCCACTCGGTCTGTTGTTGACCCCAGGAACAGCGTTTTAACCAACCCGTGGCCACGTACACCGAGCACAATCATATCCATTTCATTTGTTTTGGCAAACTGTCCCAGGGCTTCATACGGTTGACCGCTTAATATGAGTGTTTCCGGTGAGCACCAGTTACGGGCATCTTCCGGTAACATGGTCATGAGTCTTTCGGTTATGCGCTGGTGCAATTTATGCTCGATTTCATTGCTTAGCACCTTATCCGGTTTCAGTAGCACGCTGGAGGCGGAAGGCTCAATTACATGGGCCAAGTAAAGGTCCGCCTCAAATTCCTGCGCTAAGCTGACGGCATGTTGAAAGGCCAGGTCGGAATCAGGCGAAAAATCGCATCCGACCAGGATTTTTTCGAGGGTTATCTTTTGGTTGACCGGATCAACAAACTTGTGTTCCGGACTATGGACCACCAGCAAAGGGCACGTTAGCACACGCATGAGGCGTTCGGTAACCGATCCGAGTACCAGCCGCTTCAGGCCGGAACGGCCGCGGGTGGCGGCAATGACTAGATCAATATCTTTTTCTTCAACGATCCGTGACACTTCATCGGCGACATGGCCTACCGTAATCAAAGGCTCCCATTGCACGGCCTGTTTGCCGATGATTTCATTGAGCTGCTCGGCAGCCTGTTTTTTGATGCGGTTTTGTTGATCGACCGGGTTCAGTTGAAACTCCCCATAAATGGCAATCGAAGATAAATCGATCACATGGCAGATATACAATTTGGCTTCGAACTCCCTGGCCAGTGCGACGCCGTAGGGTATGGTATAGTTGGAGAAATCGGAAAAGTCCGTTGCACAAAGGATATTTCTCATTTGTACTCTCATGGCACATTCTCCTTTTCGGTTCCCATAAAAATATTAAAGATCGATTCTAGCCCTTGATGACTGCAATGGGCTTCAACTGAGCAACCTTCTTGGCTATGCCTGCGGTGTGAACAACATCCACAACCCGGTCCACGTCCTTATAGGCCGCCGGTGCTTCCTCTGCCAAACCGGGCATACTGCCTGCCCGAACCTGAATACCACGGCTCTCGAGCTCTCCACGCAGTGTCATGCCTCGAATGCTTTTTCTGGCTTTTTTGCGGCTCATTGTGCGTCCGGCCCCATGGCAGGTCGATCCAAAGGTTCGCGCCATCGATTCAGCGGTTCCGACTAGAACCCACGAGGCGGTGCCCATTGATCCGGGAACTAAAACAGGCTGCCCGATGTCGCGGTAAGCCGATGGCAGTTCCGGCGATCCCGGTCCGAATGCGCGGGTTGCGCCCTTGCGATGAACGCACAGCTCCATGTCTTTTCCGTCGATTCGATGCGTTTCGACTTTGGCCATATTGTGAGCGATATCATAAATCTGAAAAATATGATGATTGGAAACCTTGCCGGCCAGGACCTGCTCGAAACTGCGCCGGATGTGAAAGGCCAGCACCTGACGGTTGGCAAACGCATAGTTGGCGGCGGCCTTCATGGCTGCCAGGTAATCCTGGCCTTCGGGGCTGCTCAGCGGAGCGCAAACCAGTTCGCGATCCGGTAAGTTGAATCCGTAGCGGGCAATGCTTTTTTGAAAACGCCTGACGTAATCACCGCAGACCTGATGACCCAGGCCGCGTGAACCGCAGTGGATTTGAACTGCAATTTGCCCCTCGAAAAGCCCGATCCGCCGGGCAACTTCCGGGTCCAGAATCTTTTCGACCGTGTCGAGTTCAATAAAATGGTTCCCGGCGCCCAGCGTCCCCACCTGTTTCAGGCCGCGTTCCTTGGCGCGTCGGCTTACTTTTTCAGGGTTTGCTCCGCCAAGACAGCCGCTTTCCTCGGTTCGTTCAAGGTCCGCTTCCGAGCCGAATCCATTTTTAGCAGCCCAGCGTGCGCCTTTTGCCAACAACTGATCCAATTCCTGCGTTTTTAGCTTTATGTTGCCGCCTTTGCCAACGCCGCTGGGACAGTTGGTATACAGAACTGTCGCCAGATCATCCACAAAGGGCCTGATTTGTTTTTGATCCAGATGCGTGGCCAGCAGGCGCACGCCGCAATTGATATCATAACCCACACCACCCGGAGAAATAACGCCGTCCGGTAATTTGGTTGCCACAACGCCACCAATGGGAAAGCCATAGCCCTGATGGATATCGGGCATGGCCAGGGCGTATTTGACAACCCCGGGTAAAGTCGCAGTGTTGATGAGCTGCTGCAGGCTGTTGTCAGTTAAAATGCCTTTTAACAGCTCCGCATCGGAATAGAAGCGCGCCGGCACGCGCATGTCGGCCCGGTAGGCGGCCGGCACTTCAAACAGATGCTCATCCAGCTGATGAAATTCGTGCTTGGCAATCATTTTATCCTCTTAACCGGCTCCGGTTTTGAATTTATGCCGATTATCCTCCGACCTGTTGCTTGATAAAAAAGCTAAAATTCTCATTAATTTTCATGCAAGATTCAGGAATCAGACGTCGAAGACAATCGTGGCTTCCAACCCTCCCTGACGGGACTTCACAATATCAAGATTGTGATAGGTCACCGCCTTAATGTTTTTTTCAAGTGTTGCCACTCTCGCGCCGATAGCGCTGGCATCAATATCAGTAGCGGTTATCGTATGGATTTTGAAGGTGCTAAACACAAGCATTTCAGCTTCAGCCCAGTAAGCTATTTCACTGAGCCATTCAACCAGCAGGCTTTCTGTATCGATCGTTTCTAATTTAACGGCCTTTGCAATTTCCCTTGAAACACCAGATATATCTGCCATCATCAAAGATGTCATCCCTTGAGCTGCACTGATAAAAAGCTCCCTGAGGTCTTTGCCGTAAACTTTCAAGGCATGGTCAGCTGTATGTTCAATTTCCTCAAAGCCCATCATGGTAGAGAATATACCCGTTATTCGTTTTTATGCCAGTTGAATGCCTTTGAATTGTTTTGACTTTGGCATTGTGAGCTCTAGTATAGGTAAAATTAAATTGTATTTGACGCCGAGAAAGCACTAAAATCATGATGCTTTGATATCCGCCAGTGTCCAGAACCGTCAGCAAAAAGCAGATTTGGAATCGTATCGATTCGATTAGATGAGCTGCTAAATTGAATGCATCACGCGATAGGTAAGCTGTTTATAGAGTATGCAACTTATTGATACCTTAAATTTATCTATTGGCACGACAAAGTCAAGCATCATCTTGGATTTGTAGGGTGCGATTGTCTATCCGTCCGCTGACCCTGCGGGCAGCGTGTTTTTATCAATTTGGTTTCACGTGTAAAGGCAGCTCAAGGTTTTGAAAATCTATGCTGACAAAAACTACTTTACAACACAAACCCGGCTGATTTATAAGCTAAAATGGTTTCGAATCATTTCATTTCTTGCCCATTCTACGGCTTTATGAATGCGTTTAACAACATTATTTGCTCTAGCAATCAAATAGATTTTTAAAGCATTGACATTCAACTTCTTACAACAAGCGAAATACAAGAGGTAATTTATGGAGCACCAATTTGATGCGATAATCGTTGGCTCTGGCTTGGCCGGTCTGCGGGCTGCAGTTGAAATTGGCGAAGATGCCCGTGTTGCGGTTCTGACAAAAGTATTTGCAACCCGCTCCCACTCCGGTGCCGCCCAGGGAGGCATCGGCGCTGCTTTAGGCAATGAAGAAGAAGACCACTGTGAATGGCACGCGTTTGATACAGTCAAGGGCAGTGACTATCTGGGCGATCAGGATGCCATCGAAATTCTGGCCAACGACGCACCTCGGGCCATTTACGAGCTTGAAAATCTCGGAGTGCCATTTAGCCGTACCGCAGATGGCAAAATAGCCCAAAGGCCTTTCGGTGGGCACACCAGTAATTATGGCAAAGCACCGGTCAAACGGGCCTGCTATGCGGCCACTCGCACCGGCAGAGTCATTTTAGACACGCTCTGGGAGCAAAGCTTGCGCAGGGGCATTGAGTTCTTCGATGAATTCCAAATGCTGTCCTTGATTGTCCAAGATGGGCAGTGTTGCGGTGTGGTGGCCTATGAATTGTCCACTGGAAAACTGCACCTATTTCAGAGCAAAGCCGTCATGCTCGCAACTGGCGGGGCCGGTAAAATTTACAAAACCACCTCCAATGCGTTTGCCAGCACCGGCGATGGCATGGCCATTGCCTACCGGGCCGGTGCGCCCCTGGAAGATATGGAATTTGTTCAATTTCATCCCACCGGTATCTATAAACTGGGTATTCTCATCAGTGAGGCGGCGCGCGGGGAGGGTGGTATTTTGTTGAATAGCAAAGGTGAACGCTTCATGGAAAGGTATGCTCCGGTCATCAAGGATTTAGCGCCGCGTGATATGATTTCACGGTGTATGCTTGAGGAAATGCGTGCCGGGAGGGGAATCGATGGTAAAGATTATTTTCATCTGGACTTGACCCATTTAGGTGCGGATGTGATCAATAAAAAACTAGCCGAAATTGCCAGCTTTGCGCGCACCTATGCCGGTGTTGATCCGGTTAAAGAGCCCATCCCGGTGCAGCCCACATGCCATTACATGATGGGCGGCATCGCAGCAGATGCTGACGGCCATGTGATCACCGATGCAAAGAATTCTGCCTATCCGGGTCTATATGCTGCTGGTGAATGCGCCTGTGTTTCTGTTCACGGCGCCAACCGGCTGGGGTGCAACGCACTGCTCGATACGCTGGTTTTCGGACGGCGGGCCGGTAAATCCATTAAAGAATTCGTCCCGTCCGTCGATTTTCCAAAGCTGTTCAAACAGCCGCAGAAAAAGGATGCGGACAGGATCAAAGCCTTAATGAACGGAAGCGGCAAAGAGAGCAGCGGGCCCATCAGAGCCGAACTGCAGGAAAGCATGATGGAAAACGTATCTGTCTTTCGGCAGAAAGATTCTTTGAATACAGCTCTCGCAAAAATAGTGCAGCTAAAAGAACGCTATCAAAACCTTTCCATTCAGGACAAAGGCAACTGTTTCAATCGCGATTTACTGGATGCCATCGAGCTGGGTCACCTGTTGGATCTGGCCGAAGTCATTACCACCAGTGCGTTGAACCGTGAAGAAAGCCGTGGTGCCCATTCACGGGAAGATTTTCCGGAGCGAGACGACCAAAAATTTCTGGTTCACACCATGGCCCGCTACGATGCTAACAAGGGGCCGCAAATATATACCAAACCGGTTACGATAACCAAATTTGAGCCCAAGGAGAGGAAATACTAAGATGCAGTGCCATTTTTCCGTCTATCGATACGATCCCAAAGTGGATAAAAAACCGCACTACCAGGAATATGTAATCGATGCTGAATCGACCGACAAGATTTTGGATTGTTTAAACAAAATCAGGTGGGAACAGGATCCGACCCTGGCGTTTCGATCTTCCTGTGCCCATGGAATTTGCGGTTCCGACGCCTTGATGATCAACGGCCGTATAGAGCTGGCATGCCAGAAACTGGTGCGTGACTTCAAATCCGGCAATAATTTCGTCATAGAACCGCTGCCGCTGTTTGAAGTCGTCAAAGACCTGATTGTCGATCTGGAGCCTTTTTTTGAGAAATATCGACAAGTTCAACCTTATTTAAAGCCCGCTAAAAACGAAACGGGAAAAGAGTTTATCCAGGATGCAGACAATCAGGAATTTATTGAACCAGCGGTCCGGTGCATTTTATGCGCCTCCTGCACTGCGGGTTGCCCGATTAACCGGGCCAATCCGGATTATCTGGGCCCGGCTGCATTGCTGCGCGCATTTCGTTACATATTCGATTCGCGCGATACCACGACCGATGAACGCCTAAAGAGTATTGATAGCGTAGATGGCGTTTGGGGATGTAAAACCATGTGGTGGTGCACCGAAGTCTGCCCCAAAGAAATCCCCATTACAAAATGTTTGGGGCAGATCAAACGGGCCGTTAAGCAAAAAGCGAAGAAGCAATAGTGCCCTCCCGAGAAGGAGGGCCTACGTTTTAACGATAGAACAAAGCCTATTCCTGTTTAAGTTTGAAGCGCTCGTTTTAATTGAAAAAAATGGGAGGATGAATATGCCGCAGAAAAATTTGCTGGCCGGGTTTTCCTTTTTTTCCAATGTCCAAGCAGAGACATTGCAAGCCATTGCCCAAAAAGGCGAAGTCTTAGAATTTAAGCCGCAGGATGTCATTTTTAAAGTAGACGAACCGGCAACGCATTTTTACGGCCTTCTGGAAGGTGGAGTCGATCTGATTCTTGTTTTCAAGGACAAGGTTTTAAAAACGGATATCGAATACGAAGAGGCCATCCAGGCGACCATCGTCGATGAAGAAAAGGAGATCATCGTCGATACCGTTGCTGCCGGCCAGGTTTTTGGATGGGCTTCGATTGTAGGGCCATCGAAGCGTACCGTTTCCGCCCAGTGTTCGCAAGCCTGCCGCGTCATTGCCATGCCGGCCGATGACCTGAAAGCCATGTTTGATAAGAACCACACCCTGGGCTATACCATCATGAACCGCATGTGCGCCATTATCGCCGGACGACTCCGCAAGCGGACTGATAAATTGATTGAGGCCTGGGGGGAGGCGTTCGATATTGGTTCTATTTAGCGTGAATTTATGAACGCTAAGAAAGAAAGGCACCATGAAAGCATTGTACTTTGAAGAGCATGGCGATTTGGATGTCATAAAATATGGGGATGTGCCGGAACCGGAGCCCGGCCCCGGGCAGGTTAAGGTGCGGGTGCGCGCAACGGCTCTCAACTATCTGGATATCTGGGTGCGGCGTGGCTGGCGCGGGTTAAAGCTGCAAATGCCCCACTGGTGCGGTGCTGATGTGGCCGGTGAGGTCGCTGGGCTCGGAGAGGGTGTCACCGACTGGCAGGTGGGACAGCGGGTTGTCGGCGATCCTGGCATCAATTTATTCGAAGACGAATTTACAGCCCGGGGTGAAGACTGCTTGAGTCCAGGCTATCATGTACTTGGTGAACATCAACGCGGTGGTGCTGCCGAATATGTGGTCTTGCCGGCCCGAGGTCTGGCCGCCATGCCGGATGATGTGGATTACCCGGAAGCGGCCGCCCCTCTGTTGGTGACCCTCACCGCCTGGCGCATGCTCATCCATCGAGCAACGCTGCGGGCCGGTGAATCCGTGCTGGTGGTAGGCTCAGGTGGCGGCGTCAACAGCATGTCCATTCAGCTTGCCAAACTTGCCGGTGCATTTGTCTACGCGGTAGCCAGCAATGATCAAAAGGTGCAACTGGCAAAGGAACTCGGGGCCGATGTGGTGCTGGATCGTTCCAAGGTCAACTGGGGCCGCGAGATATACAAACGCACCCAAAAGCGCGGGGTTGATGTGGTGGTTGATAATGTGGGCAAGGCCACGCTGAGCACCAGCATGCAGGCGCTGGCGCGTGGCGGGCGCATCGTCATTGTGGGCAACACCAGCGGGCCTCAAACAGAAATCGATATCCGCTTTATTTTCGGCAAACAGATCAGCCTCATCGGCAGTACCATGGGCAGCCATCAGGATTTTAAAGAGGTGGTGGTTATGCTCTGGGCCGGAAAACTTAAACCCGTAATCGATAGCGTGATGCCGCTAAGCGAGGGGCGCGCTGCATACGAGAAAATGGAAGCAGGGGAGCTACTCGGGAAGATTGTTCTCACTCCCTGATCTTTTTTGCTTCATCCCAAAAATCCATTTTTTGCAACTGACGACGAACGACAGACAACAGACCTTATGTATATTGTTTCATCAACTCACGGAAGATGACCAATTTCTGAACATCCTGGGTGCCCTCACCCAGAGAGGATGCCCAGGCATCCATGGGAAATTTATGGATGGGGTGCTCTCTGATGACGGAAGCGGCTCCGAAAATATCTGCAGCCCAGGTAGTGACGTTGCGGCTGACCTCCACCGCCAGGTATTTTGCCAGCGAGGATTCCTGCCTGAAATCATTATTGCAGTCCATTTTCCAGCACGCCTTCCAGAGCATCAATCGCGCCGCCTCAATTTTTGCATAAAAGTCAGCCGCCTCAAACGCTTTTGCTTGAAATTCTGAAATAGGCTGGCCGAAAATCTTGCGTTTTCTGGCATGTGCCAGGGCAAGTTCATAGGCACCGACCGCCGTTCCCAGCGTCATAGCGGCGATGGGAACCCGGCTATAGGTAAATACGGTCAGTACCTGCTGAAGCCCCTGGCCCTGACTGCCCATGAGATGGTCTGCCGGAACAAATACATTATTGAAATGCAGGCGAGTCAAATCGGAAGGAATCCAGACCTGCTTATTGAGTTTTCTTCTCTGAACACCATCGGCACTCAGATCTACCAGATACATGGATATTCGATTGTTTCTTGAAGCCCGAGGATCTGAGACCGCTGTAATCACTGCCAGATCACTGATATAGCCGTTGGTTACATAAGCCTTGGTGCCGTTGAGCAGCCACCCGTCATTGACTTTACGGGCGGTCATTTCGATACCGGCTGAGTCGCTGCCGGCCATCCTTTCGGTGTTGCCCACGCACATCAAGGTTTCCCCTTTTGCAGCGGATCCTCCATAGCGTGATTTCAGATCTTCAGAGCCACATAGGTGCAGTGCAATCAACCCCAGGTCAATATGGACCAGTGCCGCTACAGCCAAACCCGGTGAGATTTTGGCCAATTCCTCTGCAATCAATGCTTCCCTCAAGGCGCTGCCTTTGATCAATTTATCCGACTTTGTAGCAATTCCATACCAACCGTCATCGCCCATTTCGCGAAAAAATTCAGTCGGTATTTCCTGGCGCTGATACCATTCAGCTAACTTTGATTGCACGCGGTCTCCAAGAAATTGTTTAAATCTGGCAAGATCTTTGGAAAACGCATCGGGAATTATAAAATCCATAAAGGCTCCTTTATGCCAAATGAACGCTTTCA
>JASFJF010000023.1:0-19660 GCA_050122255.1 Desulfobacterales bacterium | reverse complement strand
CATTGATGGATGATATCATCGCCTGCCTGGGTGACCGGTATGCCGTGCTGGCACGCGAAATGACCAAATTACATGAAGAATTTATAAGGGGAAGGTTGTCGCAAATCCTGAATGTGATTGGCAGTCGGTCGACGGTTAAAGGCGAATGCACCCTGCTGGTAGCAGGCAGTAATCAATCAGATGAAATGGACCTCCAGAACGTTAAAACCGTTCTCGAGGCAGCCCTGGGAAATGAAACCGGCAGTATTTCTGAAATCGCCCGGCAGATTGCCCAGGAATGTGGCCTTCCAAAGAGGACAGTCTATGATCTGGCGCTGGAGATCAGAGGACTGAGGACAGAAGTCAGAAGTCGGATACCAGAGGTCAGAAAACAGAAAAAGAAATCAGAAGTGATTGATAAGTGATGAACATGACATCAATCCGAATTCCGCAATCCGAATTCCGCAATATCACGATCTATCCCGTGATAATGTCCGTTCCGGAGACGGTTAAGGATCTGACCCCCAAAGAGCGGGTTAAATGCCTCAGTCACCAGGCCCGGCGGGCCCTGGCGGTATCTGCTGAAAAAAGTGACGTGCGATTGGGAAAACTGGAGCAGGATGAACGCAACGCACCCCTGCCCTTCGATGGGATTTACTGGTCGATTACCCATAAGACCGAATACGTCGGCGGTGTCATCGCCCCTTATCCGATCGGTATTGATATCGAAAAAATTTGTTCGCGCACGAAAGCATTATTCCAAAAAACCGCTATCGAGGCAGAATGGTCACTGGCGGACACGTCCTTTGAGACATTCTTTCGCTATTGGACTGCCAAAGAGGCGGTGCTCAAAGCTGCCGGCATTGGACTTGGGGCACTTTCAAAATGCCGGGTTATTCGGGTGCCGGACGAACGACACCTCGATATCGAATATGATGCAAGCATCTACCACATCCATCACCACTACTACGACGGCCACATTGCATCCATTGTGAAAAATAGCTTTAAGATCGATTGGACGATTGTTTAGGTATTGCACACGGCGTCTAACCCCATCAGTCGTGTCCAAAATAATGACCTCGATCCCCTAAAGAAATTTTCACATTTGACCGAAAATAGCATTGCTTACCTAATTTTATTTTTTATGGTCGAAGGAGGCAAAAATGGAAGTTCTGGGTATTGATATTGGTTTTGGTTTCACAAAAGCCACCGACGGCGAAGAAACTTTTATCTTTAAGTCGATTTTTGGGGATGCATCGGAAATCCAATTCTGGGCGGACTTTGGCGAAAGCACCCCAACGGATCATATTCATGTAACCATTGACGGCAAATCGTATTTTGTGGGCGACCTGGCCGAGCAACAGTCGAATGTTTTAAACTTCACGTTAGACCAGGAACGGTTGATTACCGATTATGTCCGAATTTTGGCTTTGACCATTGCAGGGCTGTTTTTAAAAAACAATACGCCCATCAATGTTCCCATTAATGTCGTTTCCGGGTTGCCGATCGGATTCTTTAAACAAAACCATGAGCGCTTTAATGAGATCCTGACCGGACACCACTCGATTACCTACCATTCCCACAACGGCGAAAAGACCACCCGGGAAATTTATATTAACAAAGTGCGAATGCTGCCGCAGCCCCTGGGAAGCATCTTAAACTGCCTGATGGATGACCACGGCAAAATCGTCGATGATGAGCTCGCCAATCAAAAGATCGGCGTTGTCGATATCGGTTTTCGTACAACCGATTTTACGATTCTGGATCATTTGCGGTATATTGACCGCGGCAGCCGCACTTTTGATAATGGTATTTCAAAGGGATTCGGCGTTATTTCAAACAAACTGCGAGAGAAATGCGGTGTTAGCGTTGAGTTATACCGCCTGTATAAAGCGGCCGAAGAAGGCAGCATTAAGATGCGGGGGCATGGTTTTTCGTTCGAAAAAATCAGAGACCAGGTCTACTCCCAGCTGGCATCCACTATCGCCAACGATCTTGACCGTCTCTGGGCCGACGATTGGGATATCGATTCCATCATTCTGACCGGAGGGGGCTGCCGGGAACTTGCCCAGTATCTTCACCCGCTGATTACCGGCAATGTCATCCCCATCGACAGCAATACCGATCCCCGGCTCAATAACGTCCTGGGCTACGCCAAATACGGCAAATACATCTGGGGCGAAGCCGTAGCAGAAAATCCGTCAGCCAAAGTGGCCGGCACCGAGCAACCCGAACCGGAATCCGTGCCCGATGAGAAATTTGGCAAGGCTGGATTAACGCAAGTAAAATAGCACTCATTACCTAAATTTTGCATGAAAATTAATGCGAACCATATCAGATTTATTAAACGGGTGTTTCCCATTACCTTTGTGCATAACGCTTATACCAAAATTCTTAAGCGTTTGGCCAAGGGGCCGCCCGAATAAAAAATCAAGCATGTCTGCATCCAGCCCGCCTTGGGACACCACCAGTTTTCTGATTTCATTGTCAAATTGAATAAGCTCGGCAAGCTTTTGCCGAGCATTACCGGGTTTATCGCTATCGATGGCTTTTACCAGAGCAAGAATCGTATCGTAATTGCAACGCTGCTGATGATCTTTGATTAAGTCCCACAATCCTTCTATATCAGCCAGTAAATCTTCGCGTTTCAGTCTCTTCTGGGCATACAGAGCTTCCAGTTCGGCTGTATCCCAGCATTTGAGCGCCCGACACTCTATCGGCCGGTTATCATAGATGGTGCAGGTCGCCTGCGCTTGATCAAAAAACAAACACGTCCAGCTATTGCCTTTACCCTTGATCTTGATGATATCCGAGCCCACCGGCTCTATACACTGCCGCACGTTATCATAGGCCATTTCGCCCTTTCGGATGGTGTACAAATGTTTGGATGCAATCTCACCCGATTCAATCAAGGCTCTATCAGCCTCGTGAAATGCGGGCCCGCCTTTCTGGCAGCAGGTACCACAGCGCTGGCAAGCTGAAACTGTTGTTTCTTTGGGAACGGTTTCAGGCGGGTTTAATCCCCGGCGCTTATCGTCTGCATCCGCGTTCATAGGGCAACCATATCAGAGACCGCATCGATTCACAAATGATTGTGGATTAAACTCAAAAAGGCTGTTTGATTAACCGGAGGATTTGCATTATCATACCAATTGAAACGGCCTTATAATTATGCTCCACAGCATTTTAATATGAAAAATCTAATCCTTCATACCGAACAAATCAAAGATAAGGAACTCGACCGCAAATTTGAAGAAGACCCCCGGAGCCTGCCGATAATTGCTGAAATGATTAAAAGTCAGGCGTGCGAATTTCGCAAGCCCTTGAAGATCAGCGTAAAGGCATTTAAAATTAGAGAGCTCTACGAAGTCGAAGGTAATTTTGAGACCCGGATTCGCATCAGCTGCAGTCGTTGCCTGAAAGATTTTGAGACCCCCTTGGCGTCTAACTTTGCGCTGACCTACACCAGAGAAGTACAGGGGTTGATGGATGTTCTGGATGAAAAAGAGATTGAATTAAAACTGGAAGATGTCGGATTGCTGTATTTTCGGGGGGAAGAAATTAATCTTCAACAGGGTATTCAGGAACAGGTCGTGATGGCATTTCCGCTACAACCTTTGTGTGCCAGAGACTGCAAAGGTTTGTGCCCGCAATGTGGTTCGGATCTTAACCTCAATGACTGCGGGTGCAAACAGGTGAGCGCTTCCAATAAATTTGCCGTCCTTAAAAATTTGCGGATAGATAATCCTAAAGCCTGACCGGTAAGCGTATCAGCAAAACTGAATTTCTTTCCCCGAAAGCACGAAATTCGTGAAAAGAGCCATCAAATTTTAATGACTCAGTATGGCAGACTCTAAAAGATATAGCCGCCAAATCTTGAGACGCCCGGGCAAATTTATGTGGCGGGTCCTGAAGGGATTTAAGCGCAATCAGGGGCTGCTCCTATCCGGCGGGGTGGCATACAATACCCTGCTGTCCATCATCCCCATGCTGGCGCTGATCTTAATCGGGTTGTCCCAATTTATCGAGCAGGAAAAATTACTGGAAATCATCATCAGGGAACTGGAGCTTATTGTCCCCGGTCATGCAGAAAAAATAGCTGCTGAAGTCGGAGCCCTGTTCCAATACCGCCAGTTCGTCGGTATTATCGGTATCGGCATCATGCTGTTTTTCAGCTCTATGGCCTTTAGCATGCTGGAATCGGCCATGTCGGTCATTTTTTACCATCGCATCAAAAAGCACCGGCGCCACTTTTTGATCTCGGCTATCATTCCATATATCTATATGATCTTGATGGGCGTCGGAATCGTAATCGTAACGGTCATTGCCGGCGTGCTGGACGCCATTGAAGGTGAAACCCTGACCATTTTCGGCAAAAGCTTCGGTTTTCAGTGGGCTTCCGGCATTGGACTCTATCTTGTTGGAATCGGGGGCTTGATACTCATGTTGACATCTTTATATCTGGTGATGCCCTTTGGGCAGATCACCATAAGCCACGCCCTTCTGGGAGGAACCACAGCCGCAATCCTGTGGGAAATTACCCGTCATGTTCTTGTCTGGTATTTTGCCAAGCTCTCCCTGGTCAGCGTTATCTATGGTTCTTTTGCCACAGCCGTTGTCATTTTGCTGAGTATCGAGATCGCTTCGATAATCTTGCTGTTGGGAGCCCAGGTGATTGCCGAATTTGAGCGCGCTACCGAAGAGCTCGCACAGACCGACAGAGAAAAATCAAAGAGCGACTAGCCCAATCAACTCGGTACAACAGTGAGAAACGAATATTATAAAATCATCGTCCGCATCAACCCCATAAAAATCCTACCAGTAGACCCTATTCAAAATCGATCAAAATATTAAGAAAATTTAAGAAAATTTTTTTCATCTATCTCCATTGCTCCCCGAGGTATTGTTTTACGGAATCCAGTCCATATGTAGCTCTTATGGAGGATGTTCTTCAAGAGGTTGACTTGCAAAGCGAATGGAATTAGATTCATAGTTTTATACAACTGTCTTAAAATTGATACGCGAATACAATCCATTAAAAATCGAGCCAAGCCAATATATTCTCGCTAACAGGAGTAAAAATGGTCTCCTCACGTTCTTATTTGCCGCCGAAAAAAACCATTATTCTTATAATTGCCGTTTTGCTTTCCGGCACATTTTTCGGTTGCAGTGAAGAAAACGAATACGTCGAGCCGCCGGCACCAGAAGTAACCGTCAGCAAACCAGAGGTTGAGGATATCACCGATTATTTGGAGTTTACCGGAACGGCGAAAGCCATTGAAAAGATTGATATTCGCGCACGGGTCGAAGGGTTTTTAGAAAGCGTGCATTTTGAAGATGGTGATTTTGTTACCAAGGACCAGTTGCTTTTCACGATTGACCCAAGACCATTCAGGGCAGCGGTGAAACAGGCGCAGGGCCGCCTCGAAAAACACAGGGCCCAGCTCGAACGCGCCGAAAAGGAATACCAGCGTAACCTGACCCTGTTTAAGCAGAACGCCGCCTCTGAAGCCAACGTTGTCAAATGGAAAGGTGAGATGGAAGAATCCAGGGGAACCGTGATCTCGTCCCAGGCTGCCCTGGACAACGCCCGCCTGAATCTGGGGTATTGCACCATCAGAGCACCCATCAGCGGGCGCATCAGCCGTAAAATAGTGGATGTCGGCAATCTTGTGGGCGCCGGTGAGTTTACGCTGCTGACCGCTATACGGCAATGGACGCCGATTTATGTGTATTTCAGTATAAATGAGCGCGATTTGCTGCGTATCATGGAAAGAGCCAGAGCAGAAGGCATTGCCGCTGACAACCCGGATAAAATTCCCTTAGAAGTGGGGCTGGCGAACGAAAGTGGTTTTCCCCACAAAGGCCATCTGGATTTTGTCGATGCAACCGTGGATCCGGACACGGGAACCATGCTGTTGCGCGGACTTTTTGAAAATCCCGGCCCACCCTACTATATTATTCCGGGTATGTTCGTTCGGGTCCGCATGCCGGTCGCCCAGCGGGAAAACGCGCTGCTGGTCACCGAGCGTGCCCTGGGTCTGGATCAGGGAGGGCGTTATCTGCTGGTGGTCGACAATGAAAATAAGGTCGAACAACGTTACGTAAAAATCGGTACTCTGAATGACGGCATGCGGGTGATTATCGAAGGGTTGAAGCCGAAAGATCGGGTGGTGGTTAACGGCATACAGCGTGCCATCCCCGGCGCAAAGGTCACACCACAAGAAGTCCAAGCTGCAAAATCCGCCCCAGAGGGCGAAAAGGCCAAAGAACCTGAGAGCGCAGCCGAGGAATCATCAACTTCGTCTTAGCCAAAACAAACTGGGTATTACCGCGAAGAGTACGAAGAACACTTAGTAAGCATAAATTGTAGTATTTTAAAAATCCTTTGTGATCTATGTAACCTTCGTGGAGAAAATTGCAAGCCGTTATATGCACAACGCTTTTTGCTAAAGCAATTGTGCAGGAGCAAGCCCAATTATGATTTCAAAAGTCTTCATCGAACGGCCGATTCTGGCCACCGTGCTATCTCTAGTGATTGTCATTGCCGGGGCGGTTGCCTTCGGCACACTGCCCGTAGCCCAGTACCCCGAAATCGCACCGCCGATCGTGCAAGTTAGCACCGTCTACCCGGGCGCCAATGCGGCTGTTTTAGCCGAAACAGTGGCCTCTCCGATCGAACAGGAAGTCAATGGCGTGGAAAATATGCTGTACATGGCATCCCGAAGCGCCAATGACGGCACCTATACCTTAGATGTCAGTTTCGCGGTGGGCACCGATGTGGATCTGGCCCAAGTGCTGGTTCAAAACCGCGTTAATACCGCAGAGCCCAAACTGCCCGAAGAGGTCAAACGTGAAGGGGTGACGGTTAAAAAGATCTCGGCCAACATTTTGATGTTTATTGCCCTGAGCTCACCGGATGGACGCTTCGATAGCCTGTTTATTCATAATTATGTTACCCTGCGCATCAAAGATGAGCTGTCGCGCCAGAAAGGCGTTGGTGATGTCAATGTATTCGGCGCTGAAGATTACAGCATGCGCATCTGGCTGGACCCCAACCGCCTTAAAGCGCTGAACCTGACCACACAGGATGTGATCCGCGCCATTGAAGAGCAGAATGTGCAGGTGGCCGCCGGTCAGATCGGGCAACCGCCGGCCCCCGCCGGGCAAAATTTTCAATTAAGCATCAACACCCTGGGGCGCCTTTCTGAACCCGAAGAATTCGCAGACATCATCATCAAAACGGCCGAAGGCACCCGCGTTACACGGGTAAAGGACGTGGGACGCGTGGAGCTGGGTGCCAAAAGCTATAACACCTTTTTCGCCAGCAACGGCAAGGAGGCTGCCGGCATCTCCATCTATCCATTGCCGGGTGCCAATGCCCTTGAAACCGCTCAGGCCATTCGAAACACCATGGAGCGATTGGGGCAGGTCTTTCCCGAAGGTTTGGAATGGAACATCCCCTTTGACACAACCAAATTCATCGAGCAGTCCATTCAACAGGTCTATCAGACCCTGATCGAAGCTGCCATCATCGTTTTTATCGTTATCTTCATTTTTTTGGGTGACTGGCGGGCATCGATCATCCCCGGCATTGCCATTCCGGTGTCTTTGATCGGTACAGCCGCGGCCATGGCCGCTCTGGGGTTTTCCATCAATATGATCTCTCTGTTTGGATTGGTATTGGCTATTGGGATTGTGGTCGATGACGCCATCGTGGTGGTGGAAAATGTCAGCAAAAAAATGGAGGAAGGCCTGAGCGGCAAAGAAGCCGCCATCAAAGGCATGGCCGAGATCACCGGCCCGATCATTGCCACCACTCTGGTCCTGGTCGCCGTATTTGTACCGACCGCTTTCTTGCCCGGTATTTCGGGTCAGCTTTACCGGCAGTTTGCCCTGACCATTGCAACAGCCACCGTATTCAGCTCCATCAACGCTCTGACCATGAGCCCCGCCATGTGCGCACTGCTGCTGCGCCGCCGCGAGCCGAATAAAAAGAAAAATATTATTTTCCGTGCTTTTGATCGCGGTTATGACGGGTGCGAAAAAGGATACGCCGGAATTGTGGGACAGATGGTGCGGCGCACGGCTTTCATGGCCATAATTTACGTCGGGTTGGTTGTCGTTTCGGGCTGGAGCCTGATGTCGATTCCCACTGGCTTTCTGCCGGTGGAAGACCAGGGATATGCCATTGCCGCTTACCAGCTGCCGGATGCCGCCTCCCAGGAACGCTCGCGCGAGGTGGTCGAAAAAATGGATGCCATTATCTCAAATACTCCCGGCGTGCAGGATTGGATCACCGTCGGCGGTTTTTCAGTCTTAGATGAAACCAATGCTTCCAACGCCGGCGCACTTTTCATTGTGTTCGAAGATCACGCCAAACGCGAAGAGCAAGGCCTGACCCAGGATGTGATTCTGGCAAAACTTCAGGACCAATTTAATCAAATCCAGGAAGCCATGATTTTTACAGTCCTGCCGCCGGTGATCCAGGGTCTCGGGACCAGCGGCGGGTTTGATTTTCGCCTGCAGGACCGCGGCGGTGTGGGACCCACCCAACTCCAGCAGTGGGCCCGGCAGATCATTCGCGATGGCGCCGCCCAGTCCGGCCTGGTAGGGCTTTATACACTTTTTCGGGCAGACGTGCCCCAGCTGTTTATCGACGTGGACCGCACCAAGGCCAAAACACAGGATATTCCCCTGAATAAAGTCTTCGGCACCCTGCAGGCCTTTCTGGGCTCGGCCTATATCAACGATTTCAATAAATTTGGCCGCACCTTTCAGGTCAAGGTCCAGGCCGCACCCCAGTTTCGCATCCGCGCCGAAGATATCAACCAGCTCGAGGTGCGCAGCAACAGCGGCGAAATGGTGCCCATCGGCACCCTGGTGGATATCGAGGATACACTGGGGCCGCAAGTGGTGTTTCGCTTTAACCTGTATCCGGCTGCCACCATCGGCGGTGCCCCGGCACCGGGCTACAGCTCGTCCCAGGCTCTGACGCTCATGGAGGAAATGGCGGCTTCCAAACTGCCACCATCCTTGGGCTTTGAATGGTCCGGCATTTCATTTCAGGAAAAACAGGTGGGCAGTGAAGCCATTCTGATTTTTGCCCTGGCATTGACCCTGGTATTTTTAGTGCTCTCCGGCCAGTACGAAAGCTGGTCCAGCCCGGCAGTGATTATTCTGGCGGTGCCGGTGGCCCTGCTGGGAACAGCCATCGCCCTGGTGATGCGCGGTTTTGACAACAACCTCTATACCCAGATCGGCATTGTGCTCTTGATTGCCCTGGCCAGCAAAAACGCCATTTTAATTGTGGAATTTGCCCGTGAGTTGCGCGCCGGCGGCAAAGACATCGTTGAAGCCGCCGCCGAGGCCGCCCGTTTGCGATTCCGGCCGGTGCTGATGACGGCGTTTTCCTTCGTTTTCGGCGTGCTGCCATTGGTATTCGCCTCGGGTGCGGGCTCGGCTAGCCAGCAGGCCGTGGGAACAGCGGTCTTCGGTGGCATGTTGGCATCCACCGCCCTGGCGGTTTTGTTCGTGCCGGTCTTTTTCGTGATCTTCCAGCGCCTGAGTGAATTCAAGCGTAAGCCCAAGAAAGCTTCCGAAGCGCCTTTGGTTCAAACGACCGACATTTAGGCAACCCAACCCTTTCAAAACGTAAAATACGGTTATGCTGAAAGCTCAAGTGATGCCTATTCAACCACGAAGGGCACGAAGGACGCGAAAAGAAAAAATGAATTTATATGTTTTTCCTTTGTGATCTTCGTGATCTTCGTGGTGAAATAATATCAGACGCACCCAACTGGGGTTTCCCAGATAACCGCGAGGTAAAATTCGCCTGAAAGTTGTTATTCACAGACGTATATCGCCAGCTTGATTTAGCATTATATTGATTTATGATGTTGTGGGTATCCTGTATGTAATTTAACGGAATTTGATTGAAGAAAGGTTTGATAATGCACGACGCGGTTTCAAAGAAACAGCCGCCAAAAAAGAAATTGGTCCGGCGGGTTTGGTTCTGGATATTGATCGGCCTGGTGCCGCTGGTGGTCATATTTTTCAGCATGTTGCCGGTTGGGGTCGGTTACGCTTTAAAAAGGTACATCGAGGATCAGGGTGCGGATCAGGTGACCCTTGAAGATGTGGACTTCAACCCGATTACCGGTCGCATGATGCTCGAAAATCTGAGCGTCGTCATCGGCTCGCAGACCGTCCTCAGTATTCCAGAAGTGATGCTTGACCTTGAATGGGGACCTCTTATCAACAAGCGTTTTGTTTTAAAGCGTGTGACCATCAGCGATACGGGATTGACCGTCAGAGACCTTGGGGAGGGCCGCTGGCAAATCGGTGGGATAAATCTGCCGGATAAAAGCGAGACCGCTGAGCCTTCAACATGGAATTTCGGACTTCAGCAGGTAACAGTCAAAAACAGCACCATCAAATTTATCAGCCCCAAACTGTCGTCAGACCTTAAGATCGAGCAGGCAACGATTTCAAAGTTGAGCAGCTGGCTGCCCGAGCAAAGTGCCCGTCTACAATTCAAAGGTCAGCTCAATGACGGCAATCTGCAGTTGCAGGTAGACGTCTCTCCGTTTGCCAATCAAATTATAACCGCCGGTCATATCCAGCTGCAGGGCTTAACCTTGATGCCGTTTGCGCATCTAATGGAACCGCATTTAACATCGCTCGAAGGTCGCTTCGACGCCGATCTCAAATTTGAAACAGGCCAAACGGCTGAAGATAAAATAAAAATCGATGTAGACGGCAAACTAAGCTGTTCAAATTTATCAACGATTTTAAAAAATACAAACATACAGATTCAGCAGGACATTATCGACTGGCAGGGCAAAATTGACTATGCCCAAACCGCTGCAGCCGGGGATCTGAATCTAAACGGGGTGCTCAGCGTTCAAAATGCGATTGTGACCGGACCTGACATCAATCTATCGGAGGAATTGTTAAACTGGAGAGGTGTCTTTTCGTTCTCAACTTCAAAATCGGATGCTGCGCAGCACATCTCATCGCAGGGACAACTATCGACCGGTCCTATGGCGCTTCGCCTGCCCCAACAAAAATTTAACATTGAACATGCCGGTTTGGAATGGCAGGGAAAATTCGCTTATGCGCATGATAAAGTTAAGAAAAATATAAATGCAGACGGACAGATCCATCTTGACGCTGCCAAACTAAGATCCCCGGAGCTAAATCTTGTCGAAGAGAAGATTTCATGGAAGGGGGATTTTCAATTTTTCGCACCGGCAGAATCCGCTGGCCAAAGGATCATGGCAGACGGCACTTTGGAGGGCAGCCTTCTGCAGGTGGATCTGCTGGACCGCAAAATTAGTTATGACCACCGGGGGTTTTTCTGGTCCGGGCGCTTAGATACCGGTGGAACAAATGATTTTTCAAGCTTCACGGCTAAAGGCGGCATCACGCTTGCTGATGTAGGGATTCGGCATGCCGAATCCAACCGGCATCTGCTCAATTCAGATCGGATCGAACTGCAGGACATCCGGGTTGAGGCACTTGATGAGATTCAGATATCAGGCATCACAATAGCCGGGCTGGCACTACTTGCAGATTCAGAAACCGGATCACCCACTGTAGATCCGCCTCCGCTCCGGCTAAAGGAGGTTTATTCTAAAAATGTCCGGATTTCTAAGCAACCGCATCTGGCCATCGATGCAATCCAGCTGAATTCGGTCAAAGCCTTTGTCCGCCGCAACCCGCAAGGAAATTTGGCGGTCACAGAGAGCTGGCATGCCATCCAAAAAGATATATTAAGTGCAGATCGGGAGGATAAAACTGCATCTGATACCTCAGCCAAAAAAAATTCGGATGCCTTTAAATTTCGCATCGGGCGGGTGGAAATCTCAGAGGGTAGTGAGATACACATCAAGGATGAAAACGTCAGTCCGGCCTTCAACATGGACTTTAGCATCCTGGAGGCGCGGGTGACCGACCTCGACAGCAGCCGGTCTGAGCAATCCGCGTCCGTTGAACTGCTGCTTTCCGACAAAAAAACCGCCCGCCTGTCGTTGGACGGCTCCATGCTACCGTTTGCAGAGAAAATCAGCCTGGATTGGATCGGCAAAATAGAGGCCATAGAGTTGCCATCCGTATCTCCATACGTCATTCAAAGCACTGGATACCTTTTTACCAGCGGTGAATTGGAAGCCAGCGTTCCCTTGAAAATTACCCAGAACAAGTTAAACGGCCAAATCAATCTGATCTTGTATAATCCCAAGATAAAAAAGACCAAATCAGCAAACTCTGAAAAACAACAAAAGGGCAAAATTCAACTGAACATGACCCTTCCGTCGGCCCTGAAACTGCTGCGCGACGAGCAGAACAACGTAAAACTCAATATTCCCATCAGCGGCAATATCAATGATCCTCAGTTCAGTATTGCCGACGCGATCAACAAAGTATTGGCCAAAACGCTGCAAACGGCTGCCATTTCAACGCTGAAGTATATGCTGGGCCCCTACGGGATTGGCATCTCAGTTGCCCAAATGGCATATAAACAGGCTTTAAAAATTCGCCTCAATCCCATACCATTTGCACCGGGAAGCGATGCGCTGGATGAAGCGGCAATCGATTACCTGCAAAGAGTCGCCACCATTATGAAAGAATATCCTGCGATGCAGGTGAGTGTGTGCGGTGTGGCCACAGAAAGTGATCGCGCATCGATAGCTGGAAGTATACCGGCAAAAGCAGGGAAACAGTCGACAGGCCAAGAATTGGAGAGCGGTGAAAATGATAAAATGCTTGCCCAGAGGGAAGCGAGGACCCCAACCGCAACCGACGCTGATCTTCTGGAGCTGGCTGAAAAGCGCATCGAGCGTATAGAAGATCAACTGGTCAAATTACACGGAATTGCAGCAAATCGAATTATTGACTGTGCGCCCCAAATCGATAATGACGCAAATGCAAAGCCCCGGGTAAAACTTGAAATTTAGTGGGGGCGCAATCACGCAAAAGAGGCTTGTCGTCAAGTCCGGTTTATTTCGCCTCATTTTTTGATTCTTTCCTCGGTCTGAAATCCTGCGCCGTGAGCCGGTGGGCGATACAGTGCTTGTAAGCGTATTCATTGGTTCATTCTTATTATTGCGCGCATGCAAAAAGCGAAGGTCTTGCTGGATGATAATTTGATCATTGGACCTATTCACACTGCATTTACTGTCAAGCGTTTATGAGGCTCAAATTCGCACGTTTTTTTAACTTGCTATTTTGAATGCATTTTGTATCTTACCGTTGGATCTAAAGAAAAACCGTAGGAGAATAAAAATGAAAAAAGTCAAAATCCTGCCCAAATTATATATTGTCCTGGGTGCTGTTATTCTGTCGGCCGGACTGATCACCATCGCCCAGGCAGAATCCAGCGTCGTATTGTCCACCGGGCAAACCGTTTATGTCCCCATCTATTCCCATATCTATAGCGGCCTGAAGGGACGCCCGTTTGATCTGGCCGCCACGCTCAGCATCCGCAACACCAACCCGAAGCAAGCCATTACGCTGGTGTCGGTAAAATTTTTTGATTCCGAAGGCAAGCTCGTCAAGGAATATTTGGAGAAGCCACTTAGCTTAGGGGCCATGGCTACGACCCGCTATATTTTGACCGAGGGGGACACCGCCGGCGGTTCAGGTGCCAATTTTCTGGTGAAATGGCAATCAGCGACAAAAGTCAATCCACCCCTGATTGAGGGGGTCATGATCGGCACCCGCTCCGGCCAGGGTATTTCTTTTGTCTCCCGCGGACGGGTGATCAGCGATTGAGCGCGACTATTCGACTTAGACATACTTATAATTGCTAAAACTTTTAATGCAATTAGCCTCTGTTTCCTTGACAGTTAGCTCAAAAAAGTCTTAAGTTCACGTTTTCAGAGCAATTACTTGCGGGGGAGATAAAATCATATGCGATGTTTATTTTGCAAACCCTTTGAGCTGACGCTGTGGGGCTTGTCTTTTCTCTTGGCCATTTCCGCCTGCCGAGAAGAACCACCGCCGCTGCCCGAGCGCATTCGTGCCATTAAAACCATTACCATTTCCGAGCAGGCATCGGGCCGGTTGCGGACATTTTCGGGTGTCGTCGAGGCGGCCGACCGCTCCAGCATCAGCTTTGAAGTTTCGGGCAACGTGCGCGAAGTGCGCGTCGATGTGGGTGACCGCATCACCAAAGACCAGGTGCTGGCTGTTCTGGATAAGCGCACCTATAATTTGAATGTCCGGGCCGCCGAAGCCGAGGTGGGGCGCGCGAAAGTTCAGCTGGCCGATAAACGCAATGACTTGGACCGCTTCCAACGCATCAACAAACAGGACCCGGGTGCCGTCAGTCAAGCCGCATTAGACAACGCTCAAGCCGCAGTGGACAGCGCTCGCAAACAGGTTCAATTCACTAAATCACAGCTTAAATTGGCGCAACGCGACCTGGAAAAAACCGTTCTGCGGGCGCCCTTTGACGGGGTGATTGCCACCCGTGATGTGGAACCGTTTTTTGAGGTCACACGCGGCCAGAAATTGTTTGATGTTTTTGAAAATACCGGCATGGAAGTTGCCGTGAGTATCCCTGAAGATGCCATCGATGACATCCAAATGGACCAAAAGGGGGACATCCAATTTTCCGTCATCGCCGATCGCACCTATCACGGACGGGTGACCGAAATCAGCAAAGTGGCCGGCACCGCCAATGCATTTCCAATCAAACTTACCGTCGAAGACCCGGACCAGCGCATTCGCCCGGGCATGACCGCCCGCGTGACCCTGATGCTTTCGGGCGATGATGATAAAGCAGCTTATCTGATCCCCATATCGGCAATTGCACAGCAGGGGGGCACCCTGAAAGGCTCGGTATTTATTTACGACCCCCAGACATCGACCGTCAAAAAATCGCCGATCGCAGGTACCAGCGTTCGAGGCAATAAGGCTGTCATTACCGAAGGGGTAAAGGCTGGCGACATCATCGCAGTGGCCGGCGTCAGTTTTCTGGAAGACGGGCAAAAGGTCAAGTTAATGCAGCCCAAAGAAGAAAAAAAAGAAAATTTTGAGATTAAAAAAGCAGAATAATCGAAGGCTTTTTGTCACATCGCCACAAAGATCACAGTGATTAAAAACAAAACTTTTAAGATTCTTTTCCGTGCGCCCTAAGCCGTGCGCCTTTAACCAGTATCGAGTATGCGGAATGTTTTACTCCCATCGCTCCCTTACACCATCACTCCAATACTCCAGATTGCATGGTAAAATTACTTGGGATAATGCACGCAACCTGAACAAATTTAAGAAATAACGCATAAGGAACGCGAACATGTCCGCCATTACCAATTTTTCGCTTGGCACCCAACGCCTGACGATGGTGATCATATTAACCATCATCGTTGGCGGTCTGGGTCAGTTTTTCACCTTCCCGCGCCTGGAAGATCCGGCTATTGTCATCCGCGAAATTGTGGTCACCGCCTTTTTCCCCGGCATGAAACCGACTGATCTTGAAGAGCTAATTACCCGCAAACTCGAAGCCCAGATGCGCACCCTGCCGGAAATCGACGACATGTGGTCAGATTCGAAACAAGGCCGCGTTATCCTGCATGCCGAGACCCGCGATGAAGTCGAAGATCTTGATCTAGTCTGGCAGCGGGTTCGCAACAAAATGAGTGATATTAAACCACAGCTGCCCGCCGGTACTATCGGACCCTTTGTCAATGACGAGTTCGGACTGGTATCGGTTGCCGACATTGCCCTGATCTCAGACGGGTTCTCGATGGCCGAGATGCGCATCGTGGCCCGGGATATCCGCGACAGGCTGTATGAAATCAGAGGAGTTCGCAAAATCGATCTCTACGGTGTCCACCAGGAGCAGGTTTTTCTGGATTTCTCAACCACCCGTCTGGCACAGTTTGGCATCAGCGGTGATGAGATCATAGACACCCTCGTTCGGCAGAATGTAGTGCTGCCGGGCGGCACCTTCGATGCCGCCCAGCAGGATGTCATCGTCGAGCCCACCGGCAATTTCCGCAGCATCGAAGACATTGAAAATGTTGAAATCACCATCCCGGACACGCAGCAGACCATTCAACTCAGGGACATCGTGACGGTCTATCGCGGCTACGAAGACCCACCGCAAGACATGGTGTATTTCAACGGCAAGCGCACCATTGTCATCAGCATATCGATCACGCCGGGGGTCAACGCGGTTGATTTCGGTCAGCGTCTGACCCGTAAAATAGAAGATCTCGAATCGCGATTGCCCATCGGCTACGCACTGGATTACGCCACCTTCCAGCCGGATCTGGTTGAAACTGCCGTAGCCGGCGGTCTCAGTAACGTCTACCAGACCCTGGTTATCGTCCTGGTGGTCGTGATGCTTTTTTTAGGGGTGCGCACCGGGCTGATTGTTGGCTCCTTTGTACCCATGACCATGCTGCTGGGATTGATCAGCATGCGGTTCTTTGGCATCGAGCTAGAGCGGGTGTCGATTGCATCATCGATCATTGCCCTGGGAATGCTGGTAGACAACGGCATTGTCATCGCTGAAGATATCCGCTCCCGGCTCGAACGCGGTGAAGAAAGAGACGCCGCCTGCCGCGCCACCGGAAAAACCCTGGCCATTCCACTGCTGACCTCTTCGCTGACCACCATTTTTGCATTTTTGCCCATGTTATTAATCGACGGACAGACCGGTGAATATGCCTTCTCTTTGCCCATGGTGGTCATCCTGCTGCTGTTGTCTTCCTGGTTTTTATCCATGTACATGACACCGGCCATGTGTTTCTGGTTCATGAAAGTCAAAACGCCTAAAGAAGATACACCATCGGATTCCGAATCCGTCGACTCATCCGCTGAAAAAGATGAAATGGCAGCTTACACAGGACGTTTTTACGAGATCTATCTTGGGATCTTGAAGAAAATGCTGCATCTCCGGTTCATCGTTATCGCCGCGGCTGCCGGTGTCATTGTGTTAGGCGGATTCCTGGCTTCGTTGCTGGTGCGCGAGTTTTTCGGACCCAGTGTGCGCAACCAGTTTCTGGTTTATGTCGACCTGCCGGCTGGCTACCGCATCGAGAGCACCGATGCAGTCGTTCGGCAACTGACCGGCTGGTTGGCGGATAAAGAACAAAACCCGGAGATCACCAGCACCATTGCTTACGTGGGCACCGGCGGGCCGCGCTTTTTCCTGGTGCTATCACCTTTAGACCCCGATCCCCATGTCGCTTTTGTGATCGTCAACACCGAGTCTTCCGATCCGGTTCCGGAGCTGGTCGAGCGTGTGCGGCAGTATTTTAACGATCACATCCCGGAAGCCAATGGCAGGGTCAAGCAAATGTGGTTGGGTTCAGAAGAGCCCGGATTTCTGGAAATCCGCATCTATGGCCAGGATCCTGCCTATATTTTTGAAAAAGGCAAACAGCTCGCCGCCCGCTTAAAGGACATGCCGGGCACGCTGGATGTGCGCAATACATGGGAAAACAAAGTCGTTAAAGCCCATGTCGTTGTGGATCAGGCCCGGGCCCGCCGAGCCGGTGTGACCTCTAAAGAAACAGCCCTGTCTCTTCAGTCACACATGGATGGGGTGCGCGTCACCGATTACCGTGAGCTGGATGTAGCCATCCCGGTCATTGCCCGATCAGAGGAGGCTGAGCGCAAGGTCCTCAGCGATCTTTGGAACGTGATGGTACGCTCCCCCAGGGACGGCACCAGTGTGCCGCTGACCCAGATTGCCGACATCCGCGGCCAATGGGATTTCAGCCGCATTTCGCGGCGCAACCAGGAGCGCTGCGTGACGATTGAGGCCAAACATGAATACCTGAAAGCGCCCGAGTTGCTGAATGCCGCCAAACCCTTTATCGAGGAATTGGAATTATCGGAAGATAACTGGTGGGAGGTTGGCGGTGAATTAGAGAGTCAGGCAGAGACCATGGGAAAACTCACCCGCTGGATGCCCCATTGTTTCTTCGGCATTGTCGTTTTGCTGGTGTGGCAGTTTAATTCGATTCGGCGGCCGATGATTATTTTTATCACCATCCCGCTGGCTTTTGTGGGCGGCTTTATCGGGCTGCATGTCATGCGCGCGCCCTTTGATTTCTTCGGTATGCTGGGGCTGCTCAGCCTGGCCGGTGTGATCATCAACAACGGTATCGTGCTGATAGACAAAATCGATGCCGAAAGGGCCGCGGGCCGCGAGCCCTATGATGCCATTATTATGGCGGCCGTATCGCGCTTCCGTCCGATTGTCATGACCACCATTACGACCATCCTGGGAGTCATGCCGCTGATCATAAGCCATGACGCGCTGTTTTATTCACTGGCCATTATCCTTGCTTTCGGGCTGGCGGCCGGCACCGTGCTGACGCTGGCAGTTGCGCCGGTAATCTATACATTGTTTTTCGGGGTCAAAGTGCCGTGATGAATAGCACCACACGCATTGTCACCAAAGCCTATTAAATGCTGTACAACCGATATATACCTGCCGCGCCCAATTCGCCGAATTAGGGTTGCGAAGGAATGTGATTCGTGATTTATTTTTCAATATATCAAATCACATCAACTGGCTGCATCAAATCCACAAAAATTAACTTTTGAGCGCCAAGAGGTTATTTTTATGCTAAGGAATTTATTAATTAAAAAAGGTTTATCCCTACGGGTTGCGCCAATGGTCAATCTGACTATATGGGGAGCGTTCGCTGCTGCGTGGCTGAGCGGCTGCACCATGGTGGGGCCGGATTTTATAAAACCCGAAGCGCCAATCCAGACCGAATGGCTTGAATTCCGCAATCCGGGAATAAAGACGGAGCCCGCCGACTATAGAGATTGGTGGACTGTTTTTAATGACCCTGTTTTAAACAGCCTGGTCGAAACAGCCTACCAGCAGAATCTGCCCCTTCAGATTGCCGGCCTGCGCATATTTCAAAGCCGGGCCCAACTGGGCGTCGTGGTCGGCAATGTCTATCCCCAACAACAACAGGGCCGCGGTGGCGCGGACTATAATCGCATTAGTGAAAATTCCGCCAATAGCCTTGGAGCCGATGATTCTTTCTGGCAGTACAATGGCGGTTTCGATGTGGCCTGGGAGCTGGACGTCTGGGGAAAATTCCGGCGCGCGGTCGAATCCGGCGTGGCCAATCTGGAATCGGCCATCGCCGACTATGATGACATTCTGGTCTCCCTGACCGCCGAGGTGGCCCGCACCTATGTTTTGTTGCGCACATTTGAAGAACGTCTCGAGATTGCCAGAGAAAATGTGAAAATTCAGCAGCGCTCTCTGGAAATCGCCGAGATCCGTTTTAAGGCTGGAGCGGTCACCGAACTTGACGTGGTTCAGGCCAAGTCATTGCTCAGGAACACCGAAGCCTTTATTCCACGATTTGAAGCCGGTATTCGTCAGGCCAAAAATGCGCTGGCCATTCTGCTGGGCAAGTTGCCCGGTGAAATCGATCCGATGCTCCGCGGCGCCAAGCTCATCCCTCAAGCCCCCCCACAGGTGGTAGCCGACATCCCGGCCGAATTGCTGCGCCGGCGCCCCGATATTCAGCTCGCTGAATATCAAATTGCCACCCAGACCCCCTTGATCGGCGTCTCCAAAGCCGATCTGTTCCCGGCTTTCGAATTGTTTGGCTCCTTCGGATTGCTCACCAGCAGCTCGAAAAATACAATATCCGGCGGCCTTGATGGCAGCAGTTTCAGTGACCTGTTT
>JASFJF010000022.1:0-19727 GCA_050122255.1 Desulfobacterales bacterium | reverse complement strand
GATACATACATTAATGGTCTAATTTACTCACCCGATGTGGCAGTGTCAATAAAAGGGGCGATGAAGATCCACGATCGTGACCGGATCTGCACATCACCAACAGGTCTACTTTCTAAAATCCATTTCAACGCTTCTGATTTTTGGTATTTTATGCCAGGTGTTCATAAAAGGTCTTTGACCGGGTAACACTTTAAAATGCCATTCAATTTCGATTAAACTATGTTGGAGATCGCTTTTTCCTTAAAAAAAGTGTATTGTCGCAGCACAAATGGTTGCAGCTGACGATTTTCGCCTGTGGACCAAAAATGGCGGCCGCCACATTTTGGTGCCCAATAAATGATAATATTTGATTGCGGTCTTGTTATCGCTTCTCAGATCGAGGAATTTATATCATGAACCAGCGCAGTTATTTAATGGAAGCAGATGAAGAATCGATCCGGCTGGATTTGAAAACCGATTCAAAGGCTGTCATCAAACAGGCCGAATGGGCCGGGCTGAAACCGGGCATGCGGGTTGCTGATCTGGGCTGCGGGGCCGGTAAAACCACATTTTACCTCAACGAGCTGGTTGGACCGACAGGCACGGTCGTTGGGATTGATATTGCCCAACAGCGGATCGATTATGCCGAAAACAAATATCATCATGAGAGAATCCAATATGTTTGCAAAGATATTCGTGAGCCATTAGATGATCTGGGAATGTTCGATTTTATCTGGATGCGGTTTGTGCTTGAGTACTACCGTAATGATAGCTTTGAGATCGTTCAAAATATTTCCAGGGTCCTTAAGCCCGGTGGCATTTTGTGCCTGATCGATCTGGACAGCAATTGCCTTCGTCATTATGGCCTGTCCACGCGGCTTGAAAAGTATTTGATCAAGCTCATGCAGATCATGGAGACGCAATTTAATTTCGACCCTTATGTTGGCATTAAGCTGTATTCATTCCTTTACGATTTGAATTATCGCGATATTAAAGTCGATGTGGCCCCGCACAACCTGATTTACGGCGAATTGAATGAAATCGATAGATTTAACTGGACACAAAAAGTAGAAATTGCAGGCAAAAACTCAGGGTGTCGGTTCGAAGACTATCCTGATGGGTATGACGGTTTTTACAAAGAATTTATTGAATTTTTTACGGATCGCAGAAGGTTTAGCTATACGCCGGTCGTCTCCTGCCGGGGACGCAAACCGCAGACCTGAAGGGCGCCAAAGTGAGTCTTATATAAATCGCATCAGGCGGTTGAGATACCTGAAGTATTCATCAGAGCTTTGCAGCCGGCAAACCCACAGGTTATACTGTTTCTCATAGGCGATGGCCTGATCCTCGGCATATTCAACCGGGTACAGAAGAACAGCGATTTCACTTTGTTCAATTGTTTGTGTCAACGAATAAAGCATTGCCCTGAAAATATCTGCCGTCAGCGACCGGCGATCCACTACAAAAACTTTCAAGCAGTTGGTCAAATCGGAAAGATTTAGCCCGGCATCGGAAAGCACGACCGTCACGATGGCTTTAAGGCGGCCATTTTTTTTCAGTGAATAAAAATGCCGCTCCCGCTTAAGACCCGCCTGATGATACACTGTAGACAGATGATCATGGCCGAATTTATCGGCCGTCAGATCCAGGGCGCTCAGCATAATGCCTCCGGCCACGTATTCGTAATATTTTTCGAGCTCTTTAAGGTCTTCGGGTTGTGTCGGTGCCATTTCCCACTCTGACGGCAGAGCCGACGGTCGGCCGGTTGTTTTGTGACTATGATGGAAATAAGCAAAGCTGTCTACCGAACATTTTTTGGGATCATTGATACTTTTGGCTGCCCCGCCGAAGATGCGCTTTGGAAATTTATTTTCCGATCGGTAATAGGCAATGAAGTAATCCATGTGCAGAGAGTAAATCCGGCCTGAATCGTTGATCATACGCCCGATTTGATCAAGGACAATAAGCCCGGCTTTATTTCCGGTTGATTTTCTGGCAGCGTGATGATGAATCATCCAAGTGTTTTCGTAAAACCGGATCATGGCCATATGACCTAAAATGCGACCTTTATCCTGATAGATAAAATGGCGCGCAATGTGGGGGTTGTTACTGTAAAGTCGCTCGTAAGTTTTTTTAATTTTATCCTTGTTCTTTTGAATAAAGGCGTATTTGTCCGGATAGATGAAACCGGTATCAAAGAAAAAATCCCATAGTTCATTCAAATTAACATTGTTGCAGATATAGGATTTTTCATCTTTGGCCTGGTGAAGAAGGCCCACCAACCTGACATGATCATGAATATCCATATCCAGCAGCGCCAGGCCGCACTTAATCTTTTTGGTGTTATGGTCTGCCTCAATTACTTTGCGATAGACCACCTGGGCCTTGCATTGAAATTGAAAGCTGTTGGCAAAGTTTAATTCAAGTTGTGGCAGAATCATTCCCGGTAAAAGTACGGCCGCATGCTCATCTTCCTCAACAGAAAAACCGGATCCTGATAAGTCGATAACCTTCAGATCATACTTTTGCCGGGTAAAAGGATGGCGAAAACAAACGTTGGGCGAGGGGGTTATTTCATGCCGCTGGCTGCGAAATTCCTTGTGCTTGAACCGCTGTATTTCAAAGCGCAGCGGACGTAATATGTAAGTGCCTGTGTTCTGGTATGTCGATTGGCGAATGATTTTACATTCACCGGTGTAGTGGGTGCCGGATGCGTCTGATAACACTAAATTAACCGGGGATTCCGGATTAATCCAATCAAACGTCCGGGGGGGGTCGACCGTCAGTTCGATTTTAAGGGTGCAGGCGTTAAAATCGATCAGTGTTCCTGAAAAAAGCGAGCTGTTTTGAATTAACTGAGCACTGATATTTTCACACCGATGCCGCTGCATCGCGCGCGAACTGACTTCGTAGCCGTTTTCAGGCAGTCGCAAGCGGATGGCATCGGCGTCTACTCTTATAAGTTCAGGCTCCACGCGAATCAGTTTCTGACCGTCAGGGATCAACAGGTTTTCAAATTCATAATCGGGTAATTGACTCAGTATCTTATCGGGTTCCGCCCATGAACAATTGAGATCATCGTCCAGGCACGGTTGGGGCACGGCCAGCAGGGTCAGGGGTGTTTGATATTTGCGGTGCTTGAAATTGAGCAGGAGGGTGCGGTCTTGGAAGTTGATAAAGTTGATTTTATTGATCAGCTGTGCTTTGCTTATGCTGGCCGCTTCTGCCGGTTTGCTTTCAGCCAACCTTCTGCGCGTGACAGCGTAGAGCACTTTTTTTTCAGGCGAACTGACCTGGGTGTTGGCATCTGATCGCTTTAGGGTGGCAGCCCTTGGCGATTCCTCATCCTGACTGAATGGCTCGACAAGCTGCACTCTTTCTTTCGCCGATTCCATTTTCTCCATTCTGCTCACCTAAAAAAACTCCGAATATGCAGCAATAATGCATCGGCATTTCCTCGCATTTTTGGTCAGGGGGCGTCTAACCGGGTGCAGATCATGGATGCATTCTACGCGTTCTAACGGGCATGACGGCCTGTAAATGTTCTCCTGTTCGAACTATTCAGCCTGTAGCATATAACCATATGGCAAACAACAAGTATTTTTACAAAAGAATAATTATTTTTTTAAATTTCATTTAGTTATTGAAAATTCACTTTGAAGAATGATCCCGGCTAGAGTGCCCGCAAACAGACAAAAAAGGACTCAGAAAACCGGGAATGCAGCCCTTTGATTTGTCATGTCGATGCTGTCTGAAAATGACCTTCGGGCGATATGCGGCAAAATTCCTTCAAATTTTAACAAGGATCCTTGCGAATCGGCGCCGCCGCGTTATATTTTGGTGACAAAGCTCAGCAGCGCCCATTTACGACCGGCTTGATCTTGAGTAGGTTCGGTCCTGCGTGGGTGTAAGGCAGCTTGCAAGACTTAAAGGGAGGAAATAGCGATGGGAAACCGTATCAGAACCACGATCTTGTTAGCCGTCATGACGGCCTTGATTATCTGGATCGGGCAATACCTCGGCGGCCAGCAAGGAATGATCATTGCGCTCTTAATCGCTGCCGGCATGAATTTTTTCAGTTACTGGTTTTCGGATAAAATTGTTTTGAAAATGTACCGTGCCCAGGAAGTCAGCCCCCAACAGGCGCCTCAGGTCTTCGAGATGGTCAAAGCGCTGGCCGAAAATGCAGAACTTCCTATGCCAAGGGTGTATCTCATCCCCAAAGAGGCACCCAATGCCTTTGCTACCGGGCGCAACCCGGAACATGCCGTCGTGGCAGTTACCCAAGGGCTGCTGAAGCTGATGGATCATAATGAAGTCAAGGGTGTGCTGGCGCATGAACTGGCACACGTCAAGAATCGTGACATCTTAATCGGTAGTATTGCGGCCACCATGGCCGGCGCTATTATGGTTCTGGCCAATATGGCGCGCTTCTCAGCCTTGTTTGGCGGCAGGGGCGGCGATAGTGACCGGGGCGGCGGCGCCATTGGACTGATTGCCATGTCGATAATGGCACCTGTTGCAGCCATGATTGTTCAAATGGCCATATCACGATCGCGCGAATATCTGGCGGATTCGACCGGTGCCGGTTTTGCAGGAACGCCGGAAGGACTGGCCCGCGCCCTTGAAAAGCTGGGGCAATACTCAAAAAGAATACCGCTGAATGCCAACCCGTCCACCGCGCATATGTTTATCGTCAACCCACTGTCGGGTAGAAGCGTAATGAGCTTATTTTCAACACACCCCCCGCTGGAGGAGCGCATCGCCCGCCTGCGGGGAGATACCGTCCGGCGCGAAGGCGCCGCGCCGAAGTCCTTTACAGCTCGTCGCCAGGAGCAGGCCAAAGCATTCTGGGATCGGCTTTCAAAATGATGCCAAGCGAGGATGTTCATTTATTTAAATGCAAAGATGCAGAGGGCGCAAAGAAAGATAAGTTTTAGTTTTCCGTTGAGAGCACGGAAAACTAAGAACCTTGCCATAATTGACCGGCTATTTTAAAGAACGTTCGTCGTTAACATTTTAGCCAATAGTTACTGAAAAACGGCTTTATTTCTGATGTGGTGCTGCTGGCAGATCGTTTGGTCTGATTTTACCTTCTTGGCAAATCAGAGCGAGAAAAACAAAACACCGCAAACACTGGAGCTCTGCGGTGGGAATAAATAAAGGCTGCGCCTCAGTTGCCGCAGCACACATCCGCGTTTTTGCCCTTGATCCAGGTCTGGATGATATAAGAGGCACAGCCCACGCCAGGTGTTACCGAAATGGCGTTAGCAGGGCAATTTTTTGCACAGGCGCCGCATTCCATGCAGCCGTCTAGATCATCGATGTGCGCTTTTTTCTCGTTTAGTGAAAATATCCCATGCGGGCATACCGCTGCACACATACCGCAGCCCACACAGTCCATCTGGCTAAGTCTCAGCGTTGTTACCCCGGGTAGGTACCTGAGTTTTTCCATATTGAATATCCTATTTTACAATAACGATGATTGCAGATTTGCGGAAGTCGCTTTATTCCGTCGAATAATTTCAAATTGATAGAATGTCGATAATATTCAATATTTAGTCTTCATTATTCAATATAGATGATGACACGATTTCAAAACCATTCTGTTGACATTATAAAGAAAAAAAATGTTAAAATGCTAACCCGCAAAGGCAGTGCCGACCCAGGCGACCAGCGCCCCGAGCAAGGCGAGAGCCTGGCATGGAATTGCTTTGCGCATTTCTTTCTCGACCCCTGAGGGCGACGTATATGGAGTAGATCCAGTGAAGTTCATCGCCAGGTAAGAACTGACAGCAGTTGTAAACAACACCAGGGCCACGGCCCCCAGAAGCTGTAAATCACTCCAGAAAAACGCGGTAATCGCGGCACCACCGACCACTCCGGTAATGGCACCTTTGACCGCAAAAGATTTTCCCGGAATCCAGGGCAAAAGCGTCGGTGTGACGACGGCGCCGGACAAAATGCCGGCCGCATAGGCAAACAGCAGCATAAATCCCCGCACCCATGCAGCGGATAGAGAAAAAATCTGGGTTCCAATACCGGAGAACACAAACGCTGCCAGAAGAACATATAAAGAGGGTTTCGGCAAATGAGCCAATTCCACCGGTATGAGAACCACGCGTTCAAGCATGCTGAAGGTGACCTTGCGCATGGCGGGTTCTGTTGTAAGCTCCGCGGACAAAAATGCCGGGATGTCCCTGGCGCGTATCGGCCCGTATATCACCTTGAAACCGATTGCTCGTTTGACATGATGAGCCGCGACACCTGTCGCCGCCAGCTGTGGCAATATAAGCCGGTTGTGGGATACTACTTTTTTCAAATCCGATTGCTGGACCCGCTGAATCAACTCTGCAGTTGAAAATAAATTTTTGCCGGCGGCACACCACACATTGATGCCGCGGGTGTCCAGTACCAGTATCCAGGCGTTTACGGACTTGAGCGCTTTGCGTACGGCGTCGATTGTCAGTTTATAGTTTGCCGTGACAAGCACCGGCGACCGGTCATCGGGCGTGCCGGTGCAATACAGCCCCGGTGCAATCTTATATTGCGCCCGATTGATTCCCAGCCGTGCCCTCAGCGTGCCGGCACGATCCTGCCAGCTGATGTCTGTCGTTACGCGCGGGACCGGGCCGATCGGTGTCTGGACAAAGGTGTCTACAAATTGAAGCAGAGCATATCCGGGCCTTTCGTGGGGGCTGCTTGCCGGCCCGGGCGGTGATCCGCAGCACACTTCTTCTGCCGATCTGTCCTCAGCAGATGGTGCAGCGGCAATCTGTATATCCATCGATTGGGTTTTCCAAGCCGACTGCTTTGGACCCGATTTCCCCTCCAACGATTGTGCCGCCTCGCGCTCTTGTCTCTTCCCACCTGTGGCCGTACAATTTACACGACCCGCTGTGCAGCTGGTCGTTGTCTTGCCGGACGGCTTTTCACAGCAAACGGATTGATGTGAGGGCCTCTTGTTCATCCAGAGAATATTTTTCTCGTTTTTTTGGTAATCAGGGCGCATTCCTTGCTTTTTTTGGCGCCTAAAAACGAAATGGCCAGAAACAGAACCGGGATAGCAACGATCAATCCGATGACCGGAATGATTGTAAAGCTGATGAACGTTAGAATTAAACCGAGAAAAAGCAGAAATAAGCCCACGGCCGTGTCTGAAATTTTTTCAAAATAGCAACTTAAGCGATTCATTGTTTTTCTCCCCGTCTTATCGTAAATTATGACTAAAAGAGTGCCCCGGCCAGTATAAACAATTCGGTGGGGTGGTTCGACTATGGTTGAACCAAACCTTTGGACTTGCAGACGCATTGTTCGTCACGGCAGACCCTGCAGCGGTCATCACTGCATAACTGGCAAGAATAGCAGTCTAGGCAGGTATGCTTGCGGGTCCCCTGCGCTGCCGGATCGGGCACATAAACTTTCCCTTTTAATCCGCGGACGGTTTTAAACGACATGCTCTATCCTTTGGGCCTGCTAATGCGTTTTGAAAATAAAATAATAACTAAATGGGCTTATTCAACTACCCGGTTGCTTGCAGTGTCCGGGCGGGAAATGGTGTGTTCGGCATAAACTTTGGGGCAACCACCACAGCGGCCACAGCGAAATCTGTTAGTTCAAACTTGGCCCGCAGTGCTGGCTGTCAATATGTTTGTACATGACTTGATGTGAATTGATATACAGATAGCCTTTTGATTTTGCCGGACGGCTCCGGGCGGTTAACTGTTGAATGTCGTCGCCGAAAAAACTTTGCAAAATGCCTGAAAGCTGGTTTCTCAGCACCCGGTATGAGTAGTGACGAGATGCGATTTCGTAATTGGTCTTGACCATTTTTTTCCGGCGTTTCACCGATCCCAGGGTGTCGACTACATTTTGAACCGTTTGTTTGGAAAGAAAGCCGTCCATTACAATCAGATCGAACCCCAAAGGCTCGATATCCCGCACGAAAGTGGCGTAACGATTGATCAATATGGGTTTTTTAAAGTAAACGGCCTCTAAAAAAGCGTTGCCAAATCCCTCATACAGACTGGGATAGGTAATGAAATCAGCATAAGGGTAGACATCCCACAAAGAATACTTGGCGTTATTATTTCCGTTTTCAGACCACGGGTCTGCAACCTGAACGGAAACCAGGTGTAAATCGACACCATGTTCGCAGGCATACTCTTTCAACCATTGCGCATATTCATAGCCTTCATCACCGGCCTCATGGGATATGACCAGCTTATTTTGCGTACTTTTGAGTTCCTTGACCAGTTCGATCGCAAACTCGATTCCTTTGCGCTGGATAATGCGGGTGGGCTGTAAAATCATGCGATCTTTGCTGTCCAGGCCAATGGATTCTCGAAAAAGCTTGGTGCGCTTTTTGCTAATTTTGGGCGGATTTTCAAAATCCAACACATTGGGAATAATCGCTGAAGCAATACCCGTACGCAGGGCTAACTGTTCCCGAGCGGCTGAGTTAATGACAACGTGGCGAATATTGTCCAGATTGGGCGGAAATGCCATTTGAATATAGTCACCGACAGCATTGACCGCAAAACGTACGCGCTCCCAGTAAAAATCATGGTGATGCGCAATGGTGGGCAATTGCGTCTCCGCAACGGTTTCGGTAATGGCCAGGCCCAGGGGCACATGCAGTGGTATGGTCAACGCATTTTCGGCAATGAGTACATCGATTTTAAATAGCCTGATAAATTCGTGAAGTTTAGCCTTCAGATATGCACGCAATTCATGAATGCTCTGCGTAACCGGTTGTTTGCGACTTTTTTGACCGAAGACCCGCTGGTTGATCCACTGATTTTGTTCGGTTTTAAAATGGGCTTCAGGTACATAAAAGCTGCACTCCGGTTTGCGATCCAGTGCCCCTGCAAACCAAAAGCATTTGTGCCCGTTTTGCTGCAGAACGTGCGCCCATTTACTGGATTCAAGAGAAACACCGTCCGTGCCGGCAAGCCGTGTTGATATAAATCCGATGTTCTTGTGCATTCGGTTAAAACCTGATCCACATGTCTTTGTTAGGCCAACCAAAGGACTTTGGCCATCTGTGCATTGGCGCCAGATCGTCGCTACTGAAGCATTAAGCAAGTGTAGATGATAATACCGATTCAAAAACAAACAAGCGCTCTGCTTTAAATTTTTTTGCTTGTTGCCAAGGCATCAAAATGGCAAGTAGCTCGTGTGAATGCCCTGGCGTCAGGCATTCGGGCATATTCTACCACACTGTTCCGCGATATACAATATATTGCGGTATGTCAAGCATAAATATCGAATGTGTTGTGGTGGCTGTATGGTGTAATTTCAAAGCGCTTGCTTAACACTCAGCTATGGTCGTTGTTTGCCCGAGAGCCTCACCGGCGGCCATTTATCTGAGGCTCGCAATGCCAGTGGCACCTGTCAACGTCCAACGGCCTCCGGGGCATCGGCCGGCACGACGCTTTCGAGCAAGCTGCCGACGACCGCACATTGCAGGCCAAAAGGCAGATAGCCGGCATAGCCGAGCAGCGGCATCTCAAAGACCGCATAACGGTGCACCAGCGGGATACTGTATTTCCATTTGGCCAGGCTGAAAACATTCCACATTTCCCAAAACAACCCACAGATAAGTGCCGCCATAGCGGCCGCCACCAAGGGCGTCCAATTGCCCACCGTCAACTGTGATAAAAGATGTCGTTCGCCCATCAGCGTTTGGAGGCACAAAATAATCAATAACGGGGATACCCAGAGAAGCGGAAACAGTAAATTCGGCCATATGCCGATACCGGCCAATCCACCGGCAAACAGTGCCAGAATCAGCGCGGCAATGGGTTTCGAATGGCGCAAGCGCAGCGGCGCAAAACAATCAAATCGTTGCTTCAGCCAGTGGGATGACGTTAAAACGTCGCGCAGGCCCAAAACCGCCGGCAGCACTGTCGCAAAAGGCAGGGTTGCGTACCAAAAATATTCGCTAGCGCTAAATTCAGGCCCGATATAATACCAGTTTTGAACAAAACGGTTCAGATATTCAAAAAACCACCAGAAGGCCGCACTGATCGGAAAAAGCAGCAGAAAAAAACCCGGGCGGCAGCGCAGCATGCAATACCCATTCAGCCAGTATCCAAAAGCGTTGATGAGCACGATAAATGCAACCCACAGGGCTGTGAAAGTGTGCGGCTGGAAAGTCGCAAACCAGCTGAAGCGCGTCCAGGCCATGATCCAGGCAACCATGCCAAGAATCAGACCGAGCCATCCCCACGCCGGAAATGGTCTTGCAGGCTGCCGTCTGATGGGACCTTTTTGGGGAGATGGTTTAAGGGCGCGAACAATAAGCGGCGCCGCGCAAGCGCTAATCAAAAGGCTGTAAAGTACAAACGCCCATCCGGAAAAAGGCGCATGGCGAACATAGCGCGTCTGGGGTGGAAATTCCAGATAGTCCAAAAGCGGGTATCCGGCCGCCCATATCCCCAGCAGCGGCAAGCCCAGCAGCATGACCGTTAACATCAGAAATTTGATCAACAAACGTATCATGCCTGACATGTCCTTTTGATCTTCGTATCCTTTGGATTGAATTCAAGGTGCTAAAAAAAACACGAAAAGAAAGAATATTTTATATTTTTCCTGTTTCGTGTTCGCCTGTCGGTATGTTATCCGAGGCTCATGTAATCTCGAAGCGGCTGCTGCCGCCGACAGAAATTAAGTTTGGAGGGCCTCGGGCAACTCGCAGGCTTCAGCCGATTTTCGCGTTTCAACATAGTGCGCGGCAGACAGTGCCGCTGTGGCGCCATCCGATGCCGATATGACGATCTGGCGATAGGCCTTTTCTCTAAGATCACCGATGACATAAATTCCGGGGGCATTGGTTTCGCATTTTTCATCGGTGACCACGTAACCATCGGCATTCATCTTCGTTCCGGCCGGCACCAGCTTGTTGTTGGGTATAAAGCCGATGAAAATAAAGACCCCATCGGTTGTCAGCTCCCTTTTTTCAGCGGTTTGCGTGTCCTTTAAATCCACTGCAGACACACCCTCCTCATTGGCCTTGATTTGTGTTACGACCGTGTTCCAGAGGATTTCGATTTTGCATTCGGCTTTGACGCGCTGCTGCAAAAGCGCACTGGCCCTTAAAGCATCGCGTCTGTGAACCAGATATACCTGTTTGGCCAGCTTGGCCAGATACAGGGATTCTTCTGCGGCCGTGTCTCCGCCGCCGACCACCACCACGGTTTTATCCCTGAAGAAAAAACCGTCGCATACGGCACAATAAGAGACACCTTTGCCGTAATTTTCTTCTTCACCGGGGATATTGAGTTTGCGTGGACTGCCGCCGGTTGCCAGAATGACCGCATGGGTGCGCAACTTATCGCCATTTGCAAGCGTAACGGTGTGCGTGTCGAGACCGGGCTCAAGCCCCACGACCTCTTGAGAAATGATTTCCAGTCCATAAGATTGTGCATGCTGGTGAAATTTGACGCCCAGCTCGGATCCACCGATATGCTCATCACCCGGCCAGTTTTCGACCGAATCGGAATTGTTCATCTGACCGCCGGGCGCACCCAATTCGATGAGCACCGTTTTCAAAGCTGCACGCATGGCATAAATACCGGCTGTCAGGCCCCCCGGGCCGCCGCCGATGATGATCAAATCGTAGGTGTCATTTAGCGACATATAGCGCCTCCTTGAAACAATCTGATTTTAGTTGTTTTGCTTTTTGTAATAATCGTCAATTTGTTTGCCAAAGGCCCGCATCAGGGTTCGGGTGACCTGACCGGGGCGGCCATCACCAATCTGGTGGCCATCAACCTGAACCACCGGAACGATCATCTTGTTTGTTCCGGTGATAAACACTTCATCTGCTGATATCAGATTCTCCAGTTCCAGGGCGCGCATATCGACGGATAGCGTTTCTGCGGCCAGTTCCAAAACCGCCTTGCGGGTAATGCCGCTTAGGATTCCCGTGCCCGGTGTGATCAATTTGCCGTCGATCAGAGCAAAAATATTACTGGTCGTGCCTTCCAGCACGTGTCTTTTGTGATCGACATAGACGGCCTCAATGGCGCCTTCCTCCTGGGCCTTTTTGAGGGCGATGGTGGCGGCGACATAATCAATGCTTTTGGCACCCGGTATACTTCGTTCTGAGAAAAAGGTGATAATCTTGACACCGTCGGTGTACCACTTTTCAGGCAATACGGGTGCCTGGGTGACCAGAACCAGCAGGCGCGGCTTGCCCTGGGGCGTAATAAAGTCCGGGCTCGAGCCACCGGTGACCACAATTCGAATGTTGGACTCCTGAAAAGAATTACGGTGTAAGGTGTCAAGGACGATCTCGATCAGTTCCCGCTGAGACCATGGCAGCTGGATGCCGATGCGGCGGGCAGAATCTTCCAGTCGCCGGACATGCTCTTCTAAAAATAGCGGCTGTCCGTTAAGGGTGCGTAACAGATCAAAAACACCGAATCCCCGCATAATCGCAAGATCATCAACCGGTATGACGGCTTGAGATGCGGCAACGAATTGACCATCGACATAATAGGTTTGCACGTCATGGACTCCTGAATCGATTCCTGTCTTTCAAATAACCACTCAGCCGATAATATAAGCTTGAGGGCTAAATTATACAATATAAACATTGCATGGAAGTGAATGCAACTGTCTCATACGGGTTGAGTCCTTTATTTGACGCGTTGACCGGCGGAATCAGAGTATCATTTTCTGATTTGGCCGTCGCCCTGCGGTCTTTTCACCGTTTGAAAAGCCTTGCGAACGGGGCAGCAGTTTTACAGGCACATCTATCTGTGATAGAAAAACAGCCATAATCGTTAGGGCCCCTGATAGGCTAAAATAATAATCGGGATAAAGTGATTCGATGTTTTCAATTGAAGAATTTTACAAAACGTATGAAACCGAAACCACCGATATTGTCGTTAATGACAGGACGTTTAATTTAGTGTTGCCTAAATGCCTGTTCCGGTTTATCAACCCGCATGATGTGTTCGATGATTTTCCGCTGTGGGCCAAAATCTGGCGCGCTTCGTGGGTTTTGGCGGCCCATCTTGCTGGAATGGCGGTTGATCCCAACAAGCAATTGTTAGAAATTGGCGCTGGTGTCGGTTTGGTCAGCGTTGTTGCGGCGACCGCCGGGCACCGGATTACACTGTCGGAATACAATTCGGACGCATTAAATTTTGCCCGGGCCAACGCCCATCGCAACAATTGTACGGATCTGCCGATCCTTCAGCTGGACTGGCTGCAGCCGCGGCTTAAAAACCGGTTTGATTGGATTGTCGGGTCTGAAGTTGCGTATAAGAAAGTGTATCTTGATGCCCTGCTGCAACTTTTCAAATCCCATTTGAAGCCCGATGGCGAAATCATTTTAGCTTGGGAAATCAGAAAAAGCGGCCAGAATCTTTTTGAATTTTTTCATGCTCATTTCGACATTGTGGTCTCCAAGAAAACCCTGCGCTCTGAAACAGCCACCTACCGCATCATGCTGATGAAAATGCATTTTAAAAAATAGGTCTTATCGTAAACAACAATATCCGGTTTGATAAAAAAAGAGAGAGGTTTTTCTCCATTCTCAATGACCTCTCTCTTACTATGTTTGGCGATGCTGAATCAGGATTGCTGGTGGTTTCGACGATAATTCTTCAAGTTGCCAGCTGGAGACAATTTTAACAGTTTGCCTTGGCCGGCCCTATACCCTTTAGGCGGAAGGTCCTGCCGGGCAGCGACTGAGACCGGGATGCCCCGACTCTCAATCAGCGCGGCACACGTTAAGCGAGCCATTTGAATACGGTCGATCAATTTTCATCTCCAGCGCTGTCTGTCATTGGCCGTTTCAGGTAGCAGTGCTGATTGGTTATTCGATTTTATCCACCAAGCCCCAGTCCAGCGCTTTCTCCACACTAAACCAGGTCGTTTTCTTTTCCAGCTCTTCCCACTTGCCTTTATCTAATTTGGTATTGGCGGTCAACTTGCTGATATAGCGCTCGCGCAAAAGACTCATCAATTCATTTTGAGAGCGGATATCCGATGCGGTTTCGCGGCCCGGCCACTTCCATAAAGCCGCTTCATGCACCATGAAAATTGTGCCGGGGGCGGCATAGCGCTGATTGCAAACGGCAAAAACCGGTACGGCGGCACTGGCAATGATACCGGATGCATGGGCGGTTACATGGAATCCTTTACGACGGGCGCGCTCAATCTGATCGGCCAGCGCCAGCCCTGAAAAAGCGTCCCCACCGGGTGAATTAATGAACAAATTGACGTCCCGGATATTGGTGTTGTTCTCCAGCACGCACAGATCGTTCCACAGGCGGGTTACATCCGATACCGACAGGCCGGAAAAAATCTTCACAAAGGCTTTGTCTTTGGAAATAAAAGACAGCTGTGAAAGGTGTCCCTCCTGGTTGGGGACCTCCATGGATTTGTTGATTCGCTCAGTATCATATTTTTTATGGCTGACTTTTACGTTGGTCGGATCAGCCGCCTGGACTTTGACCACAACTTCCTGCGGGTGCAGGGGGCCACCGGCAGGCATGGTGGCGCAACTGATCAAGAACAGACCGCAAACAGCAACGAGAACCCATCTACAATACATGTCGAAACCTCCTATATTTATTATTTATTTATGAGCTATGATTTTTTAAGCAAAATTTGTACCAAAACAGAGCCCAAATTGAGTTGGAAAATATTTGATTGATATCGATAGGTTATCTGATCGGCGGTTTGCAGACGGGACCGTGGTTGCTAAGAAAATTTTTCCGGAGTCACGCTTTTGACATTTGGGAGTCAGAGCGCCCCGCAATTTTCGGGATAATTCCAGGTCCGCTTTGATAAATGCTGGATTGGATACCAAAACGATGCATTTTTTGGATTGCGCACAATTTAGGTTTTAAGTTTCAAGTCTTTAAAAATTTTACCGATATTAATTCTATCCGGTTGGTGTATACCGCCAATAGGCATTTGAGTAGTTCCGGTTTGTGATAGCGGGGAAATCAGAGCGACCGTATACCAGTTTTGACCTGTTTCGGCATATATTTGCGCTCACATATAAAAGGAAACGTTCGGTGTCAGCAGCCATAAACCAGCAACCATTTGGCCAATCGAGAACGGATATATGGGTTATTTCCGAAGGCCGGGACGCCCAATTTGATCTGAGTGAAATCGACGCTGGACAGGTCAATGAAAACGTCCGTGAGTACCAGATATCTGACATCGGATGCTATCTGTTAAAGCCACAGCCCATTGAAATTGAAAAACGGCTCATCGGCTGCGAAATCCATTACCCCCAAAGGGCAACCACCAAAATTATTGAAAAATTGAAGCGACTCCTGCCTAAGCGACTCCGCAACGGATGGAACAGCCATATGATTCCGCCGGAAGTGCTCGTATCCCACTGCAAGGTCTGGATTCCGCCGCTCAAGGACAAAACGCTTCAAAACCATTTATTTCATATTTATGAGTCGTTGCGTGCCTATGATTCTGCTAACCGGCGCCTGTCACAGTTCGATCCCCATCAGATTGCCCATGTTATTGGAATCTGCAAAGATCTTGGCGGCAATCTCACCTATTTGAAGCTTCAGGGCAGCATTGAAGAAAAAATAAGGTACATGCAAAACTATATCTCTAAAAATGTGGGCGTGTTGTTGCGCAAGGCATACATCGGCGATGGTCTGTTCGAAATGCGCGGCTTTGATTTTCATGCCTACAGGCCCGACCGTACCCACCGGCTAATGGCCTTTGAGCGCGATGGGAAAGCGCAATGCTGTGTTTTAAATTCAAATAACACGGTGGAATACCGCCTGGACAATGCCGACCTGTTAAAATACCTGTTTTTACTTCAACAAACTTTGGCCGACGACCCCAAATTGATCTCAGCTTTTGAGAATTGCATTCAAGGCCAGGCCAAAGCGGTCAAGCTGTTTTTTAACCAGAAGCTTGAAGTCAATTATGCCAAAGCTCCGTTTCCCAAAATTTACCGCGATATCCTGAATGCCCACAAAATCGATCTAAATCAGGGTAATTTAATTCGGCCGGCGCTGAATTATATGCAAATCGGAATTTCGTTTAATTATACGATCCAAAACAATGGCTTTGAAGAAAGCATGACCACGCTGATTTCAGTTTTGCATGATTTACGGGCTCTCGAAATGCTCCGCAAAAAACTGCCGCAAGTCCATAACGAAATTCAAAATCGCGTCAAGGGCTCTGAAGCCGGAATGTTTTATCTGCTGGACTCCATAGAAGGTTTCAACCATGAAGAGTGATTACAAAGAGAATGATTACGAATGGATAAAAGAGCTGTTGGATTATCCTCGCACCCTTGAAGAACGCCTTGATTTTTTTTCGGATACCGCCCAGATCGGGGTCCCGGCGGATCCGGTCGACCGCGTCATTTTTCAGGATAAGGCCAAGCGGGCGATCCGCAAGATTGCTCAGAACAGGGGACACATTCTCATGGTAGGCAGGCCGGGAACCGGCAAGTCCATGCTGGCCAACATGTTCAGGGAAGTCCTGGAAGAATCCCTGGGTGATTATTTACGACCACAGGAAGCCATCATCGCGTATCCTGGAAAAGATAAAAACCATGTACGCGTTGCTTATGAAAAACCGCACATCATCGAGCCGCTGCTTGATAATTTCAACCGGGCGATTGATGCGGCCAAAGATGCGGTTGAAGAGTTCAATCTCACCGATCAAATTCAATCCGCTCGCAAAGTAAAAAGGGCGCTGCTTTGGGCCACCGTTTTGGCTGCCGGGGTTGGAATTTTTTATTCGCCGGCGTTCATTGCCGCAGGGCTGACCGGCATGGGCGCCATCTTCATGTATATGCAGGAAAACAATCACCGGGCTCAGGAAAAAATTCAACGGGAGTCCATTGCCGATCGCCGTAATGCGGTCAAGCATTTGTATGATATGGTGCCGGATATTTTATACGATCCGCGTAAAGACAAAGACCTGATGGCGCGGGTGTCAGAACCGGATGCCAGAAACATGAAAGGCGGATTTCGCCATGATCCTTACCAATCCGGCAACCTTGAAACGCCCTGCCATAAACGAACCTACCTGGGTGCCCACGCCAAGTCGCCGATCATTTATATCGATGAATTAAAAACCCTGATCAAAGTCGGATACATGGCAGAGTTGTTGGAAGTAATGCAAAACAAGCGCTATATCCTCGAAGGTGGGCGCAATACCGGCAGCGGTGCGGCCGACCGCTCGGAGAATCATCTAAAGGCCGATAATATCATCGTTGCCTGTTGCAACCATGATACCCTGCAGCATCTTCAACAGGAGGGTGAGGGAGCATTTCTGAGCCGCATCGAAGATAAAGGCGAAATTATCCGCATGGAAAGTGCCGTGCCGGAGACAACTGAAAACATCCGTCAGGTGGCGCAATATGTTAAACAGGAGATTATCAATCTGGGCGCCGAGTTTGAGGATTCATGGGGGGATGTCATCGCAGCCGAAGGCTATGAAAGCGTCAAGCTACGCAGCGAAACGATTTACGGTAAATCACTACCTTCGGATTTTAAGTTGCAGGAACGTGAATTTGATAAAAGTGCTGTTCTTGAAATTATCAAAGAACTGCGATGTCGGGCATCGGATGGAAAATTGAGCGCTATATTGCGGCCGATAAATGGCGTGATCAAATCCGCCGAATTTGAGGCTATTTTTGAAAATTCACATTACGTTCGAGCACGACATGTCAGACAGGCGCTCAAGGACCATTTGAGCCTGGAAGGCGGTCTGTCCCAGGAGTACGGTCAACAGAAAAAATATTTAAAAAAGTATATCAGCTCGATGACAGATTCCATCGGTTATGTTGTCGGTCTGGCTGTCATTCATTCCAATTCCAGCAGTCAGATGGTGGGCCAACCTTTGCCGATCCACTGCCAGATTAATCTGGGCGTTGCTGACCGAGTCGTTGCGCCCGGGAAAATCGGTGATATTGCCAAAGCGGCGGCACAAAATGTGCGGGCATCCATTAAAAAGGTATTAAACAAAATCGGCGCCCCGTATGTCGGCTATGAAATGTATGTGGAATATATCCAGGCCCATGGTGGGGTAGAGGGTGACAGTGCCTCTGTGGCCATGGATATTGCACTCATATCTGATTTTGTTAAACAACCGGTCAATCAGCGATACGGCGTGACCGGTTCCCTGACCGGCGATATAATCCTTGCGGTCGGCGGTGTGACTGAAAAAATCCGGTCAATCATGGACCCGGATCTGGGGATGGAAGGCGCCTGCATACCCTGGTTGAATAAACGCGATATCGAACCGCTACTGATAAATACGGAAAGCGAATACATTCAAACAGATGATATTCCCGGCATCCGCATTTACCGCGAGGCAGGCCAAAAACAGCCGTTTGACATATTTTTTTGCAAGACAAAATACAACGCCTACAAAATTTTGATGGGACTGACCAAAAATGAGGTCGAAACCCTTATGGTCCAGAGAAGCAAAGGAGATCTTGAATTTATGCGCAATATCAACGGCGCCTCGGATGCCGATGCGCCATTGAACTGATCATCATGAGAATTGAATGCCCAAAATGCCTGAAAATCAGTACGATTTCCAGCGATCTGATTGTAACCCATAAACGAACTCTGGAACTTGCCTGTTCCGTGTGCAAAGCAGACCTTCATGTTCAACTTTCCCTGCCTAGCGAAGGTATGGCGCATATCGACAGGGCGCCGGCGGACCATAAATCAGAGACACGTCTGGCCTCGCCGGTTGCCGAAACGAAGGAAAAGCCCGCAAGCCTGTCGTTGAAAAGCAAAATATTGCGCAGTCTGGTAGAGTTACCACCGATGCCCAATATCATTTTGAAAGCGCGTGAAATTATGGAAGATCCCGGATCGAGCCTCAAGGAATTATCCGCGGTCATCGAACACGATCAAGCCATCGTTGCTCGGGTACTGGCGCTGGCCAATTCAGCTTATTATGGCTTGAGCGGCCTGGTGTCATCGATCCGGCACGCTTCCATTTTGCTCGGGCAAAAAACCCTGGGTGAATTGATCACCATAGCCGCTTCCTCGCGGCTTTTAAGCAAAACCTTAAAAGGCTATCAGCTGAAGCCCGGCGATTTGTGGAAACATTCGTTGGCTGTAGCGCTGGGTTCTAAAATTATTACCGGCATAATAAAGCGCGATTGGGTTGAAGATGCCTTTATAGCCGGGCTGTTGCATGATGCCGGTAAAATTATACTGGATCCGTATGTTGAGGAGCGCCTTGAAACCTTCGAGACATATTTAAAAGAGACACCGTCTAATTTTTTTAAGGCCGAAAAAAAATTCTTAGGATTTGATCATGCGGAGGTCATGTCCCGAGCATCGCGGTTCTGGCGCTATCCTGAAGTCCAATCGCTGGCCATACGCTATCACCACTACCCGACGCATTCCGGAAATAACCAGCTGGCCTACATTGTTCACGTGGCGGACTTTACCGCCACAGAAGCCGGATTCAAATCCGGGGAAAGCTCCTCATCAACTGATATTGATCCGCATATTTTGGAATACCTGGGATTGAAAAATGCTCAACTAGAGCCGATAATTGCCGAAATCATCACATCGGTTGAAAAACTGGCGACCGAATTCCAATAATCCATTTCAATTAGGCCCAAATCGTTTCAGGTGTCAGTAAACAGATGGAAGAGAACAGAAAAGGGCAGAAAGGGGTACGTCCCTTTCCAAGTTCCGGCATGCGTCTTTTGTCATTCGACCTCCAATTGCTGACCGCTGACACCTCGTAAAAGCCAGCGG
>JASFJF010000021.1:0-19862 GCA_050122255.1 Desulfobacterales bacterium | reverse complement strand
GCTGATGCCCACCAGCAGCACGGCCTGCGGAGACTATGAGTCTCTGTTTGTGCCGGCGGAAGAATTTATGAAAAAGATCCATCAAATTAATTGCGTCCAAATCGAACCGGCCACCGATTCATATGGGCCAGCACGCCTGTGCAGGCTTCCGGGTGCGACCGGCAAAGTCGGATTCATTGCACCCATCAGCTGGCATTTTTGCGGCTCCTGCAACCGCCTGCGGTTGACAGCGGATGGTCAAATAAAAACCTGTCTGTTTTCGCAGGAAGAAATCAATATTAAGACCGCTCTGAGAAAAGGGGCAACCCAAGGCGACATTATTGGTATATTCAACCAGGCGGTGGCTGCAAAGCCTGCCGGCCACCGCTTAAACGCCAAATACCATCAGAATGCCTGCAGCCGCGCGATGCGCGCCATCGGAGGATAGACAGCGTTAGATTCCGTGTAGAAAAGGAATCAGCATAATTTGCAGCCTTATTTTAGGTTTTTAATTCTATGAAAAAATTATTTAACCACGAAGGTAAAAAGCACACGAAGAGATCATTTCTGTTTTAAGTTTTTTACCTTTGTGACCTTCGTGCTTCGTGGTTAGATTACAGCTTTTTCAACCACAAGCAGGGTTAAATTATGGCAGAACTTAAATTACGATCAAGCCAGTGGATTGTGGATGCCGACGACAACATCATAATCGGTAAAGGTCGGGCTAAGATATTAGAGCATATTGATCAGACAGGCTCGATGAATCAGGCCGCCAAATTAATGAAAATGTCGTATAAAGCTGTCTGGAGCAAGATTAAGGCAACAGAAAAACATATCGACGCCTGTATCGTGCACACCGATCGCAAAAATGGGTCACGCTTATCTCAGGAGGGTAAGGATCTGCTTAAAAAGTACAAACTTCTAAAGACACAATGTATGTCCGCTGATGATAAGATTTTTGGCAACATATTTAAGCAACCGGAGAGATAAAAAGATGCGCAAAATACGTATTCCTTTAATGATTGTTTTATTCATATTGTTGCTCTGGCTGCCGGTATCACTGGCAAAATCATCTTTGCCGCCCCAGAAGCAGACCGTGTTGGGCCTTTATGCAACCGCCGAGGAAGCATTCGAAATGTGGCAGGCCGACCCGAACAAAATCAACATTTTAGATGTGCGCACACCGGAGGAATACGTTTTTGTCGGTCATCCCACTATGGCCTATAATATTCCATTCCAATTGTTTAACTATAAACTGGCAGTACTCAACAAAGAGCCTTTGATGACAGCCAACCCGAACTTTACTGCCGAGGTCAACCGCAAGTTTAAAACCTCCGATACTATTTTGGTGATCTGCCGTTCCGGCAATCGCAGTGCTGCCGCCGTGAACGCCATGGCAGCAGCCGGCTTTAAAATTGCCTATTCGGTGACCGAAGGCTTCGAGGGTGACCGCGTCAAAGACCCCGACAGCTCGGTTTACGACAAAAGATTAAAAAACGGTTGGAAAAACGCGGGCCTTCCCTGGACAGATCAACTCAACCCGCAGCTCATGTGGATTCCCAGCAGGCCCTAAATTAATCCCTCAAGAACGAAGGTAAATAGCAAGGCTGTTTATACAGATTACGTTTCCGCTTTATCCGATTCTTAATAGGAAATCATCTCATAGCTGGCTGATTTGTAACCGACAATCTTTTGAATGTGGAAGATGAAAATCCGGCTTTGGTAATTTTCAACAAATTGTCTCAAACCGTGTTTTGCTTTTAGGAATTTTTCACTTCTCAGATTGCTGATCAAAGTGGTGGTATCAATATCCTGGGCCCGGCCCTCGCATAGAATGTGCGGCCCTTCGCCGATAAAGACCTCCCATTCACTGGCCACTCGAATACCTAATCCATCTAAACAGGGATAAAATGTCTGGATGACATATTCTTCATACTCATCTTTGGTTTTACTGATAATATCCCAGGACTGGTTAAATTTAACCGTATTGGCCTTGACGTCCTTGGAATAATCATCTTTTTTACCGGTGCCGACCAGAACCTTGGTTTTGTAATGCCGAACGTAGTTTAACAGGTCCTGATTCAGATCCCTGTACTTTTTATCGCGTAGCGCTTTTTCAAGGTGTTGCAAATCAGGGCTAATGCCTTCCAGAAAAATATCACTGTAGCCGCCAATCAGAACGGTCCATCCGGCGACAATATGAATTCCCAGCTTGTTCATTCCGGGGATGAATTTGCGGATGATAAACTTTTGGTAATCCTTAGTTTTATCATAATCTACGGACCAATATTGATTGAATTTGACTGGCATGATTCGGTCCCTCCTTTTAATTATTATTTAAATTTCACAAAAAGTGTCAACAAAAAACTATCCTTAAAAAGTTCCAATAACAGAATCGAGGAGTCTGAGAAAAGGTTTGGGAAAAATTCCCATTGCAAGAGCCACGCCGGCAAGTACCAGAAGTGGCAGGCTCATCGTCAGTGGCGGGTCGCTGGCCGTGTGTTCAAGGTCATTATTTTTCTGCTGGCCGAAAAAAATACGGATGCCGGTTAAAAAAGTATAAACCAGGGTCAGCAGCGTTGACAGGATTGCAGCGATGATAACCAGCAATCCGAATAAATTTGAATTGAAACCTTTGAAGGCCCCCGTAAAAATAAGCCATTTACCAACAAAACCGCTGGTGGGGGGAAGTGCAGAAAGAATGAGCGACGCTGAGAGCCACAAAACGGCTGTCAGGGGCATTTGCGGCCACAGGCCGCCCATATTTTTCAGATTACGGGTTTCAATCTGATAAACCAGTATGCCAGCAGTTGAAAACAGGATGGCTTTGCCCAGTATATGGCTCATGAAATAAAACATCCCGCCCTGAATCCCCCAGGCTGTCATCGCAGCGATGCCGAAAACCGAATAGGATATCTGGCTGATCGTTGAGCAGGCACAAAACCGCTTGGCGTCGGTCTGAGCCATTGTAAGCAAAGCGCCATATACCATGGTCAACAAAGCAAATATCATCAGGGGTAAGGCCAGCGGGTAAAGATCCAGCCGCAGGGGAAGGATTAGGACGCGGACGGCCACATAGGCAGCAATGTTGGCGTAAATGGCCAGCAACCCGGCAATACACGTCGGGTGCTCAGCATGTACCCAGGGCATCCATACATGTAGTGGAATAATCGCCAGTTTGGTGGCCAGTCCGACCAGAATAACCACCGCAATCCATAAAGCAAATGGATTACCTGAAAGACGGTGGATCTGACCGATCTCAAAACTGCCGATCTGGGTATAGCCCCAGATGATTCCGATCAGAAAAAAAGTGGCGCCGGCAACGCCCCAGTACAGGCACATCAGTGCGACTTTATAGCGGGTGATAAAATCTGAATAGCCAAACTGCGCCATGATGAAATAAAGCGGTATAATGGTCAGCAGTTCTAAAAAAAAATAAAGCGCCAGCGTATTGGTTGCAAAGGCGACCCCCATAAACCCGGTCGGAAAATATAAATACAACAGAAAAAAACGACGATAATAGATACCATATGTTTTATCGTCGATGTCGCCGTAAATAAGCTCGATGCGATGCTCAACATAGTGGATCGAGTAAAAGGCCAGTGCCAGACAGATTAAATTGATGATCAACGCCACCGGCAGGCTCAGACCGTCAGCCAGGAGATTAAAGCTGATCTGGGGACCGATGGCATACTGCTCGTGTAGAATTTCTCCTCCATGTAGCTGCCATCCAGCTATCAGCAGCAGCAGCGTCGTATAACAAAGAGCGGCTATAGCTATCCAGGCGGGACGGCGGTTTTTACGCGGTCGAATCAGAAATGCCGTCCATGAAGCGACGAGCGGAACCGCAACGATTTGAAGAAGTATATAAGGCATTCTAAAACCTGGATTTACCTTTATAATATAACTAGCTTAACGTGCGACCATTAAATAAGTATTAACTTCTCATTAATTTTCATGCAAGATTCAGGTATTATGATAACCATAGCAGCATCAACGCCAGCAGGGCAAAAAAGGGCATTAAAATATAGGCCAAATTCCAGGATAATTGTTTGATTTCGGTTTTCAGGTACTTGCCCCAGACAAATAAAAGATTCGGTAAAGAGGTCAGCCCGGAATGGAAAAAGCTGTCAGTTCCATTTTCCAGAATCACGGATCGACCGGGAACCGTTTTAAAAAAACCGGCTATCCTGGAGACACTGTCCTCGACGCGGCTGCCGAACCGCTTGAGAGGCGCATGGCAAAACCAGATGAATTTTCGGCCGAAAATGCGTGCAAACCAGTCGGTGTCCAAATTCACCGCCCGCATTTCCGGCGGATAATATCCGGAAAGAACCAGCATGGTAAAGGCCAGCGCACCGAACATCAGCAACTGGAGCATGCCGACCACGTGAAAAGCCGTATAGGGCACATATTGAACCGCATAGGGTAAAATACGATAAAGCGGTTGTGGATAGATCCCCAGAAAAATACAGATAAAAGCGGCGATCCCCATGGCAAGTCGCATGTTGATCGGCGGTTCTTTAGATCGAATACCGGAATCGTGGCCGAAAAATACAAAAAAGGGAACTTTGATTCCGGCATGATGGAAAACGCCGGCGGAGGCGAACATCAGCATTAACCAGATGATGGTCAGATGCTCTTCGGCCGCCGCGGCTACGGTCATCGATTTGCTGACAAAGCCACTGAAGAGCGGGAACGCCGAAATAGACGCGGCACCGATCATACAGCAGATAGCCGTAAACGGCATGGTTTTGTGCAGCCCACCGAGATCGGTTGCCCGGATTCTGCCGGTCATGTAAAGCACCGCCCCCGTGGACATGAACAAAAGCGCTTTATAGATGATGTGACTGAAGGCATGAGCGACCACCCCGTTTATGGCCAGCTGGGTACCGATCCCGATTCCACACACCATAAAGCCCACCTGATTGACAAGACTGTAGGCCAGCACACGCCGGATGTCGTTCACAATAACGGCATAGAAAATCGGAAAGCAGGTCATAAAAGCGCCGGCCCAGATTAGCAGCTCGGTGCCCGGAAAGGTTCGGGCCAGAATATAAACAGCGCTTTTGGTGGTCAGGGCACTCATAAACACGGCGCCGGTGACGGTGGCCCGTGGATAGGCGTCCGGCAGCCAGGCATGCAGCGGAAAAACAGCCGCATTCAAACAAAACCCGGTAAAAATTAGAACCGACGCTCCGTCGGTAAGTCCGATATAGCTAAATTCAGGGGTGCCGCGACCGATCACATATAAAATAATTCCAGCCAACAAACACAGACCGCCGAAAAAATGCCAGGTAAAATAGCGGAATGCAGCCGCCGAAGAGGTTGACATTTTGCGGGCCAGGATTAAAAAAACCGAAGCAATCGCCAATATTTCCCAGAATACATAAAGGGAGAAAAGATCACCGGCAAAGGTGACCCCCAGGGCGCCTCCGGCGTAAATCAAACTGGCCATGTGCTGAGCATCATCCTCGAGGTGCAGCGCATAAAGGATGCCGATGAAGGTAATCAGCACAAACACATAGCCAAAAGCCATGCTCAGTGGGTCGACCCGGCCGAAAGTCAATTCATAACTGAGAAAATCGACGATCCAGTACTTGCCGGCAGGCATATAGAGAAGATCCAGAAAAGCAAGGGCCGGCAGCAAGAGCAGATACGTTTTTTTGACCCTTCCTTTGAAAAGAGGGACCAGAAGCGCTCCGGCAATCAGAATCACAGCAGGCGGCACCGGTTTAATCATAGTAATCTTCTTTCCGTTTCACCAGCCACCGCAGCCCCTTGGCGATAAATATCAAGCTGACACAACCGATAAATCCGTAAGCCGCGTAAAACCCGTATGCTTCCTCCCATGGAAAATGGCCGTGTTTGGTAGTAAACAATTCAGCCACCAGAAGTATGAGCAATGAAATATAAAAGGCTTTTCTGACTCTGGCTCTATTTTTGGGTGTGTCCAAAAGTGTAATTTCACGTTGTGTTTTCATATCGGATGTCCTCAATAAAAAATAAATGCCAGATAAAGCACACCAGCCAGAACCAAAAGGGTGAACACCTTTTTATAAGTCGGGCTGCCCTCGTGTGCGAGCACCATTTTTTCCGCGATATTTTTGAATCGTGCGGTAATTTCTCCATCATCCTGTCTGAAGACGAATTCTTCACCTTTTCTTTCAATCTTTCCCATTTAAGTCTCCTGCATCTTTAACATCATCAACCTTCAAAATAGATTTTTAACGGCGATTTCGGCCAGATCCAGCAGATGAAATGAATCCGGTAAGAAAAAGAAAATCACAGAAAATAGTGCTGTCAGCGCCAGAGGCACGACCATAAACAGATACAAGGGCCTTTCCGTTTCCAGCCGACGAATTTTCCCGCCATCGGCTGCCGGAGCTTCGGCCGGGCTATCGAAAAAGGCTGTTTTAACGACCGGGAAGAAATAAACAACATCCAGCAAAGAACTGACCAGGATAACAATTAAAAAAATTATCGTTCCCGCCTGGATGGTCCCCAAACCCAGATACCATTTGCTGATGAAACCGGACACGGGCGGTGCCCCGCACATTCCGAGGGCACCAATCGTAAACGCCAGCATGGTCACCGGCATCTGTTTGCCGATCCCTGCCATTTGGCTGATTTCTTTTTTGCCGCATATGACCATGATGGCCCCGGCGCACAGAAAAAGCGTGATCTTCATAAATCCATGGAATGGTATGTGGACCATGGCGCCCTTTATGCCGAAAGGGCTCAACAGCGCCACACCGAAAAGAATATAGGACAGTTGGCTAATCGTAGAGAATGCCAGCCGGCGCTTCAGATTGTCTTCGCCGATGGCAAAGAATGACCCCAGGATCATGGTTATGGAAGCAACAACCCCCAACCAGAGGCCAAGACCGAGTTCGCCGATCAGTTCGATTCCAAACACGTGACATACAATTCTGACAAATCCGAACACTCCGGCTTTGACAACTGCAACGGCGTGTAACAATGCGCTGACCGGAGTCGGCGCCACCATTGCGCTGGGCAGCCAGGAATGGAAGGGCATCCAGGCCGCTTTAATGGAGCCCAGAGCGAACAGAACGAACAAAACGATGAGCGTCGACCCGGGAGCGGAAGCAGCACTTAAAATCCCCCCATCAGAAAAGCGCGTGGTTCCGGCAATCGCGTATGTCAGCACCACCGCCGCAAACAGAAACCAGCCCGAGGAAAGCAAATACACCAGGTATTTGCGGGTGGCGGCGAAGGCTTCTTTGTCTTCATGATGGGCCACCAGCCAATAGGTTGACAGGGTCAGGGCTTCATAAAAAATATAAAAAGTAACCAGATTTTCCGAAAGGGCGATACTGACCGCAGAAAAAATGGCCAGGGCAAACATAAGATAATAACGCGTTTGCGCATGCTCCGCCAGGGATCGCATGTAACCGATGGAATACAGCGAAACCAGTATCCACAGGAAAGAAGAAGTGATGGCGAAAATCAGGCCGAAGGCATCCACGCGATACCCCAGTTCGATACCGGCGCCAATATCGATGATACGGAAGGCAAGAACACTCCCATCAACGATGGCCGGTGCCATTGAGATAATAATCGCAAATTGAATTACCGCGGCAAGGAGGGTGACGGCTTCCCGGATATTGGGGTGTTTACGCAGGTAAAATATACCCGGAGCTGCAATCATCGGACAGATAACCGCCAGCAGCGGCTTGATGGAAAATACCATTTCGGTCATCGCGTCCTCAATCCGAAAGTTGAATTCACTGCGTCCAGAACCGGCGTGATGATTCCGGTCATCCAGGCGATACCGACCGCAAACGTTAGGCCTCCCAAAATAAGACTCGGCACCAGCATGCTCATCGGCGCTTCGGCGACCCGAAGCTCCGACGAATTACTTTTCGGTGTTGGGCGGACATAAATGATCTCAACCAATCGCCAAAAGTAAACGATCATCAGCAGGGTGCTGACAAAGATAAAAACAAGGAACGGATATTTTCGGGCATCGAGTATGGCCATAATAAGATACCATTTGGTCACAAACCCGGCACTGGGCGGCATTCCAATCATCGCCAGAATGGCCAATAACAGCGCAAAACAGGTGAACGGCATTCGCCGGCCGAGACCCTCAAATTTTCGAATATCCCATAAATCGAATTTATAAATAAATGCACAGGCCGCCATGAACATACAGGCTTTGATCACGGTATGATTTAAGACATGTATCAGGGCCGGGCTTAAACCTTGCACGCAAAATGGCGCCAGACTAATCGCCAACACAATATAGCCGACATTGGCAATACTTGAGTAGGCCAGCATTTTTTTGAAATTATTTTGAACGATGGCAAAGATGGAGCCTGCGATCATAGCGATAGCCGCCACCCAGCACAGAATGTCGAATAGCGGCAGAAAACTTTTGATAAAGCCCACAGTGAATACCGAAAACATGACCCGGATGAGGGCGTAGACGGATGTTTTGGCCACCGCCGTGGAAATGATCACGCTCACCGCTGAAGGCGCATAGGTATAGGCATCCGGCTGCCAGGCGTGCAGGGGAAACAGGGCGATTTTAATTCCGAATCCGATAAAAATAAATACGAATGCCGTTTGAATGACTTTGGTTTCATACAGCGGCGGAAGGAGCAGGCGCAGGTCCGCCATATTCAGCGATCCGGTCATGATGTAAAGATAACCGATCCCGATCAGATAAAAGCTGGCACCGATGGTTCCAATGATCAGATACCTGATGCTGGCAAACTTGGCACGTCCTTTGCCGATGGCGACCAGCGAATACCCGGTAAGGGATGCCACCTCCAGCAGCACAAAAAGGTTAAACAGATCACCAGTAACAATGATTCCAAGGATCCCGGTATTTATCAGGAGATAAAGACACCAGAACAAAGCGACCCGGTCCGGCATCTCGGCTTCTACAGTTTTTTTGGCATAAATCGCGGTCAATAGGCTGAGTGATGAAACCAGCAAAAGCATATAGGCGCTCAGATGGTCGACATAATATTCGATGCCCCACGGCGGCTCCCATCCGCCCAGCCAATAATGGATGGTGCCCCCAGTGGCCACCGATTTAAAAATACCAATGGAAAACAAAAAACAGCAAATCAGGGCGCCAATCGCCAACAGAAAGCCGGCGCGCTGCACCCACCAGCCTGAAAAAAATATGAAAAAAGATAATACCAGAGGAAGGACAACAATAAAGGCTGGTAGCTGATGGCTCATATCTTCATCACATCAAAATCAGGTGCGGAACAAATTCTGCATATCGGGATGATGCTTGATGGCCTGTCTAAACTGCCCCGTGCGATAATCGAGTCGCTTTTTTATGATCACCAGAAGCCGCTTATACATTCGCAAGCCTATCTCCGGATCCTGTTCAAAAAGCTTTTGTATCTTGTCTCTTTTAAAAGAGTAAATTTCAGATGGCTCCACGCAGATGGCCTTGACGGTATATAACCCGTCCTCGATCATGGCCGACCATCCGAAAGAGTATCCGGGTTTAATCGATCCAATGTAAGCGGTGACCTTGTCTGAAATGGTCTGCTCGAGCAACACATTGCCTGATCGCATCATATAAAATCTTCCAGCCGGATCATTCTCCCGGAAAAGTATTTCGTCGCGATCGAATTTAAGAATGTCGATAATTTGAGCTAAATGGTCCAGCATGGGGTCTGTCAAGTAAGTCAGCATGACGATTTGTTTTAGATCTTCTCGGGTGACCATCCCCTTCTCCTTTATGATTTAGTCATCCTTAAGCTGGTCCAGGATTTCATCTTCTTCAAGCGTTTGGTATTGTTGGAACACGTTAATTACAAGGGCCAGTGCGACACCCAGGGTTGCAACGGCTACAACAATTGCCGTAAGCATCAACACATGCGGCAACGGATTAATATAATCTGCCGCCTTTACAGCGTGACTTCCAGCTTCATGCCCATGCATAATAATCGGTATGGTCCCTTTTTGTTTCGCACCCAAAGAAATAAAAAATAAAATGACCGCCGTTTGAAGTATGTTCATCCCGATTATTTTTTTCACCAGATTTTTCTTGGCGATCATGGCATACAGCCCGACCATCATCAGCGCAATGTAGACCCAATAATTTAACTTGGCGATAATATGCGAGATCAGCTCGTTCACCTTTTATAATCCTTCGTCATGCCTGCCGGCCGAAGCCAAGTTATAATAAAGATGGACCATGACCGCCATCACACTGATGCCGACGCCTATTTCCACCATCAAGATTCCGTGGGATCTAGCCGTCACGGGATCAACGCCGAATATCTGTGATAAGGCGCTATAATCCAGATAGTTCGATCCCAAAAAAATACACAAGGCCCCGGTTCCGGCATAGATGAAAACCCCCAAGCCACAAAGCAGCACGGCAAACTTTTCACTGATGAGGGTTAAACTTGATCGAAGGTTGTGGGAAATGGCAAACAAAATAATGGAAGCGCCGAGGATGACACCGCCCTGAAATCCGCCCCCCGGGCTGTGATGACCGTGGGCAATGACATACAGCGCAAATATCTGGCTGAAGGGAACAATCAGACGCGCACTGGTTTTGATAATCAAATCATAGGGCACCCACATCAGATCGATTCGCTCAAATTCCCGAGATTCACGCGGAGGCTCCACCCCTTTGGCAATACGCAAGGTAATACCGGTGGGAATGTGTCGATACAATTGTGTTTCAGGTTCAATTCGTCTGAAAATCCGCAGCAGGAAAAGGCAGGCAACTCCGGCGGAAAAAATGACGATGGTTTCAAACATCGTATCATATCCCCGGTAATCCGCCAGCACGGCCGTGACAATATTGGGGACAGAGGTTTCCTCCAGCGTACGCTCAATATATCTGGGCGACACATGTATACTGGCCGGTGCCTGTGGATCACCCCATGAGGGAAAGTCCAGCGTGCAATAAATCAGAAGACTCCCGAACAGGAGTACGATGAATAGAGCCAGTATCTTCAATCTTTTGTCCCTCTTGAAGTACGAAAAACCGCCGTAACGAAAAGTACGGTGCTGATGCCGGCACCAACCGAAGCTTCGGTGAAGGCCACATCAACCGCTCCCATTATGGCCCACAGCAAGCACATCATAAAACTGTAGGCGCCGAAAAGTATGGCCGCTCCCAACAGGTCTTTGACCGTTATGGCGCCGATGCCGCAAATGACCACCATCAACAAAACCACAAGCTCAATCTGCCAGATCATGATTGATCTTCCTTTGTCCAGGGTTTGAGTCCGGCCCGAACCCCGGCATCCACAATGGCGTGCGTGGCTGTCGGGCTGGTAATATAAACGATGATAACGATTAAAACGATCTTGGTTGCGGTCAAAAAATTATGTAAAGAGAAATCTTGAAGCACATACAGGGCAATTGCCGACAATGTTAGCAACTGGCCGGCGGTATCCAGTTTTCCGGCCGGATGCAGTCGCGAGTAAAAATCGGGCAGTCTCAGAATACCGATCGTGCCGCCCGTAAAAAAAGCCAGGCCGCCGATCAAAAGAACCATTGCCAATATTTTCATCGAACACGCCTCCTTACATCCTTACCGATCGATCCATCAGGGGATTTTTCTTTATACAGGCCTCTTTTTTTCTGGAAATAACGGGAAGCCGCCAACACGGCGATAAAGTTCAGCAAGGCATACGCCAGTGCGATGTCAACGAACATCTCCACTCGACCGTAAATTAAACCAACCAATATCAACAACACAGTTGTTTTGCTGCCGATGGCATTCACGCCGATGAGGCGATCCAGAACGGTCGGACCGAAAATCGCGCGGTAAAGGGACAGCAACATAATCAGGGTTAGGTACAGACCGCTATAGAAGAATACGATGTTCATTGGCCGTCTATTCTCTGAAAACCTTCACGATTTTTGCTTCCATATCGCCCGGGAGCGATTGACCGGACTTGTCGTCAATACAATGGACTGAGAAACGACCCAGCACCGTCACATTAACGGTAATGGTTCCGGGGGTCAGGGTGATCGAGTTGGCAAACGTCGTTCGAGCGTAATCGCTTTTTAACTCGCTATCAAACTCGATAATATGCGGATTGATGAGTTCCATCATCCTGGGATGGAACACCAGATACATAACGTGCAGATTGGCTAAAAATATTTGGTAAATCAGCCAGGGAATGTATGCAAACAGCCTAAGCCACAGCTGGAATATGCCCCGCGGCTCGTGCGAGGTAAACATCAGGTCACCGGAAAATGTGGCAACGATAGCACTGGCGATAAGACCCATTGTGACGTGAAATCCATCGAATCTACCTGAAAATACAATCCATAATAGAAAGAGAATTACAAACGAAAGAATAAAGGTGGCACCAAACCGTTTGGTTCGTGATGCTTTGGAAGGGTTATCTTCAGAAGGGGCGCTTCTTGATGTTTGATCTAAGTCTTTTTCCAAACCCATCCTCCCCCCTAACTGTAATGAACATGTTAAGATAGAAGCAGGACTTGTTTCTGCAAGACGCAGCAATGAGGAGAAGATACGCATGCGCGTGCGTGCGGCGTATAAGGGACAGTAGTTGTATGTCAGCGACTAGGGTTTCAAATAATGAATGTCATCGACGGATAATCTGATAATAATAGGGGATGCTCAGCAATGAGCGAAATGGTGAACCGGCTTAGACTCACTGGCATATTCTGTCCCCAATCATGGCTGCAACGCAGTGTCATACTACAAAACAGATTCAAAACTTGTCAACCGCTTATTTTATCCTTTGATAGTCCGTTGAGCAGTAAATAAAATTCGCCGATGGATTGAGCTGTCAGCTTTTTTTGTGGATGATTACCCCAGGTCTGTTTGGGCTACTATGGGCGCGTACAGATTGTATTCGGTTGGCCCACCTGTCAGCGCCTCAATCTTTTGTTCAATTTCTGTTCTTTGAGAGCTATGCCGCCACCGGTTCCAATCGTCAATCGACTCCCATCTGCTGACCACCAGGCATTCAGCGAGGTTTTCCAGATTGCTTAAGGTTGTGCCGGAGATGTAGCCGGGCTGATAGGTGGCAAGGGCTCTGAGGTGCATAATCAGCGGAACCAGTTCTTTGGCCTGACGACCTTGTTTGACCTTTCTTTTAATCATTACATCAACGGCCATTTTGACCTCCTGAGTACATTGCTATAATTGAATATTATACAGAAATACAAAAGGGGTCAAAGCTTGAATCGTGAATTGAGATCATCGAACTTTGCAGTTAGCTCCTTATTTTCAGACATTCTGGCTTTGAAAGACTTGACTGCATGACTCACTGCTGAGTAGCCTATCCCAAATAGTTGACCGATCTGATCGTTTGTTAACATGCCGGTTTTCCAGATCAAATGAATCATCAAATCCCGGGTTTCTTTTCCAGCCCCTGACACACGCCCTTCCTTTAAGAATTGCTGGACGTCACATCTGAGAATTCTTTCGGCTTTGTGCAAAATTCTGATGGGATCATATTGCTTTGCGACTTGAACCTGCTGCGTGATGGCCGGTTGAGGCTCAGGTGATAAAAATTCTTGGCGGATGGTATCAGCAAATCCCTCGGATCCTAACATTAGCCCGTATCGCAAATCCTCCCAAAGTCGTTCCTCTTCACCGGCATATCGTTGAACTTTTTGGCGGTAGCTTTTGCTGGGATCTTCGCTTTCAAACTGAGACAGAATCAAGTCGGTTTGAAGCCATTTAGGGGCTTTGCGACCATACGCATACGCTAAATAACTGCTCCAGCGGAAATCGGCAAGGCGCCTGACAATCCCGGCTCTTAACGGATTGCGGTGGATATAGCATGAAAGCTGTAACAAGTATGCATCATTTTGCACAAGGATACTTTTATAGCGGCCTTGAAACAAATGTCCTTTATGGGAATGGCGGAAATTGAAGCGCTGGGTGTAAGTGGTGCCAAACCAATGCATCGCTTTCTTTAAATTGGCTCTTTCGGTTCTAACCACAAGATGATAATGATTACCCATCAGCACGTATGCATATACATTCATGTCGAAACGCTCCGACATCTCCCCGACGGTTTTCAAAAAGATCTTCCGATCCCTGTCATCTTCAAGGATGTCATTGCCTTCGTTTCCCCGAGATAGCAGATGATATAAAGCGCCTTCATATTCAATTCGCCAGGGTCTACTCATAGCACACACCATTATCAGTAGGGATTCATCGGGTCAATAATAATTCACAATTCAAGCTTTGACCCTCACTTCACGTTGGAACCGAAATATTTGTTAATTTTTTATGAGTTTCCTAACAAAATCCTAACAAATATCTATTAATTTATATTTGGGTCTGGGGTAGGCAAAAGCTGAAAATTTTACTGGACTTCTCTTGCAAACTTGAATATCTCATATCCTGCCTTTTAAACATTGGACCATAGAGTGGGGCTTAGAAAAACGATTACTATCTGATGTGATCCGTTCTCGGAGGAGGACATCATGATCTCAAACAATTGCGACTTTTCTCATTTCGTTGCCGCCATTAAAGACAAACCGTATGAGGATATCATTTATCTAGCCGATCAGGAGGCAACAGCGGCAGAGCGCTTTTTATTTCGCCACAACGTAGCCAGCGATGAGCGTAAAAAATGCGGTCAACGGTATGCTGCCATTTTGAAAAAATTAATTGCCTATATGAGATCGAATGTCAGGCCGCAAAATAACCCGGATGAATACGCCGAGCTGTTTGCCCTGGTGCTCGAAAGTGTCAACTCAAATGAGAACACCGTATAAGCTTAGCCACCGTTTCAGACCATTTCTCAAATTCGATCGATTTTCAAGTCACCCCACCACCCTATCCGCCGTGGGGTAAGCCTGTCAAATTCTGACAAGGCCACATCTATCATCAAAAATTAACCCTGTTCTCACATTAATCTAATCTCGCAGGCCTATTTTCAACCAAAATTCAATTTTCCAGCCGGTTGCGAAGGTTGCAACGCTTCTGTTGCCGCCGGTGGAGTCCTCCGAAATAAATATGCTCAAGCTACAGCAACTGTGTAAACATTTTGGCAAGGTCAAAGCGGTCGATCAGGTGAATCTGACCATCCAATCCGGTCAAATGGTCGGCATCATCGGGCGCTCGGGCGCCGGCAAATCCACCCTTCTCAGATTGATCAATCGGTTAATTGATCCCACATCGGGAAAAATTGAGTTCGACGGGGCCGACATCGGTCGCTTAAGGCGGCGCGCACTCTTACAATGGCGCACGCGCTGCGCCATGATATTCCAGCAGTTTAATCTGGTCAGCCGTCTGGATGTCCTCACCAACGTCCTGGTCGGTCGCCTGGGATATCATGCAACCCTACCCTCCCTGTTAAAAATTTTTTCAAAGTCGGAAAAGGCCATGGCTGTCCAGGCGTTGGACCAGCTGGATATGGCCGCTACCGCCCTGCAGCGTGCCGACACGCTTTCCGGCGGGCAGCAACAGCGCGTTGCCATCGCCCGAGCCCTGGTTCAGGAGCCTCATCTGATCCTGGCGGATGAACCGATTGCCTCGCTCGATCCGCACAATGCCACGCTGGTGATGGAAGCCCTCAAACGCATCAACCGGAAAGTGGGTATTACGATCATCTGTAATTTACATCACCTGGCCACCGCACGCTCTTACTGTGAGCGCATCATCGGCATGCACGCCGGTCGCATCGTTTTTTATGGTCCACCCTCCGAACTGACCACTGAAAAAGCGCTCGCGGTATACGGTACAGAAGGTGACAGCGAGGAGCTCAAACAGGCGCTCGGAGAGGGACCGGTTCAAAAAGAAGATACACCGGTATCTCAGATAGCGGTTGCCTGAGGCTGAAACATCACCATACAGAAAAAAACGGAAAAACCGAATGGAAGGCCCAGGTACTGCAGATACAGCCGTTAAATGGTTAACGGAAACTTTAAAAATACTAATAAGGAGGAAAAAAATGAACAACTTTACGAAGATGTTACCGATTGGAACTGTGGTTGCATGTCTGCTGCTGGCATGTTGGACACCAGCCCTGGCCGCTGACTGGCGCCAGCAACATTCGGAAATCACCATGGGCGTCATCACCGAGGAAAATGCTGAAGACCGTGCCAAGCGTTGGACCCCCACGCGCGATTACCTGTCCAAAGAGCTGGGCGTACCGGTTAAATGGCGGGAAGCTACCGATTACGCCGGCATCATCGAGGCCCTCAAAGCCAAAAAAGTGGAGCTGGCCTGGTTTGGCCCGGCATCGTTTGCGCGCGCCTGGATCGTCACTGATGGAAAAGCCGTACCTCTGGCGGCTGAAATCGATAAAGACGGCGGCTTCGGCTATTTTGGCGTCATCATCGTTAAAAAGGACAGTCCCTACAAATCGATCGACGATTTAAAAGGCAAACGGTTCGGTTTTGCCGATCCCAACTCCACTTCCGGTTATCAGGCGCCCAATTTCTTCCTTACCGAGCAGGGCTACAAGCCCGAGGAATTTTTCGGCAAAACCGCTTTTTCCGGAAGCCACGAAAACAGCGTTAAAATGCTGATGGAAGGTAACTTCGACGCTGTGGCCACCTGGTGGACCAATGAAAAGAAGTCCAACATGAGCCGCATGGAGAAAAAGGGCATGATTAAACCGGAACAGTACCGCATTATCTGGAAATCTCCGCGCCTGCCGTCTGACCCCTTTACGGTTCCGGCCTGGTTGCCCCAAGAGATGCAAAATGACATCAAAGTCGCCCTTTTAGACATGCCCAAAAAAGATCCGGCTGCCTTCAAAGCCCTGATGGGCAGTTCGCAAAGTTTCCGCGAAGTTACCCTCGAGGACTACCAGCCGGTCATTCGCTTTGTTAAGGCCAACATGGAAAAACGCAAACAATAAGGCATCACAACGCCATCAAACGGAGCCGCCGCCTCAGCGGCAGCTCCGTTTATTATTATTTTTCGAACGGAAATATTTGCCACAAATGCACGAAGACACAAAGGATTACCTTCTATAATTTTTTCTTGGTGTCTTTGAGCCTTGGTGGCAAAACTCCTTTTTTATCATCGGCACGAACGGCAGAAGGCAGAAGCCGAATAGGTTAGAATTGAATCCATTTTTCAAAAAAAATCCCCGGAATTCAGAAGCCTACACCAACTTTACACAGCTGGAAGCGGGTTTAAAACGCGCCAAGAACGTCCGTGCGCTTATTTTCATCGTCATTTTCATCCTGGCCCTATGGGGCTCGGCTTATGTCGGCGAAGTTGACATTCCGGAATTTATAGAAGGGCTGCCCGGTTTCTTCAATTACTTCCAGCAAACCCTGCCGGAAATAGACGCCCCAACATTTCGGGAGGATATTTCCGATTGGTACTGGGGGATCGACAAATGGCTGCGCTTTTTATGGGATACGGTCCTGATTGCCTTTCTGGCGACCCTGTTCGGGTTTATTTCAGCCTTTTTGCTGTGCTTTGCGGCCTCGCGCAATCTCAATAAAAATTACTGGACCTATTTTATTTGCCGGCGCATCCTGGAAATCGCCCGGTCGGTTCCGGAACTGGTCTATGCCCTCATTTTTGTTTTTTCATTTGGCATCGGTCCGTTCCCCGGCGTTCTGGCCATTGCCATTCACAGTTGCGGGGCCCTGGGCAAACTGTTCTCTGAAGTGAATGAAAATGTTGACCTTGGCGCCAACGAAGGCGTTCTGGCGTCAGGGGGCAACTGGTTTCAGATGATCCGCTATGCCGTGGTACCGCAGGTTTTTCCCAATTTTATGAGCTACACGCTGCTGCGCTTTGAGATCAACGTGCGCGCAGCGTCGGTTGTGGGCTTCGTGGGCGCCGGCGGAATCGGGCAGGAGCTGATGACCTCCATCCGCCAGTTCCTCTATACTGATGTCAGCGCCATCGTTTTGATGCTGGTATGTGCGGTTGCCACCATCGATGTGTCGTGTGAAAAAATCCGTCATCGCATTATTGGACAGGAAGTTTTGGTATGAGACAGCAGCTGACCATCAATGACATCACCGAGGTGTGCCGGCAACACCCGGCTGTCTTCACCCGGCCGCTCAAACAGCAGCTGGTCCAATGGCTCATTTGGACCGGCTTTGCCGTCTTTACGATTTACTGCCTGGCGCAGCTGGAATTTTTCAACTTCGGCATGATCAAAAGCGGATTGGGCAAGCTTTACGGGGTGGTGTCCTTTATGCTGCCGCCGGCTGCACGTGGGCGCTTTCTGGATTTTCTGTGGGCCATCTTGGAAACATTGGGAATGGCTTTTCTGGGGACCCTATTGGCTGCGTTGCTGGCCGTCCCCATGGGCTTTTTAGGCTCCAAAAACGTAATCGGCAGTCCGCTGTTTCATTTCGGATTGCGGCGCATCTTCGATTTTATGCGGGGCATCGATGCCCTGATCTGGGCCCTGGTCTGGATCAACGTAGTTGGTCTGGGACCTTTCGCCGGTATACTGGCCATCGCCTGCAGTGTATCCGGCGAATTGGCCAAACTGTTTTCCGAAGCCATAGAAAATGTGGATCGCAAACCCATCGACGGGGTTCGCGCCTCGGGCGCCAGTTCTGTGCAAACCATGCGCTATGCCATCCTGCCGCAGGTCTTTCCGGTCATCCTGTCGACCTCGTTGTATTATTTTGAATCCAACACCCGCTCGGCAACGATCTTGGGCATTGTTGGCGCCGGCGGCATTGGTTTGCAACTGGCCGATCGCATCCGGGTGCTGGCCTGGGATCAGGCCTCTTTGATTATTATCATGATACTGGTGACGGTCTATTTGATTGACAATCTGTCAAACAAAATTCGGCATCACTTCATCGAAGCTAAGGAGATTGCTTAATGGGAAAAATCAGCATGATAATGTTTGATCTGTCCGGAACCACGGTGTACGACGATACCGGTGTGCGGGATTGTTTGTACCAGGCCGCCCAGGAATTTGATCTGAAGACGACACCCGATGAAATCTTGCTTCACATGGGCACCAACAAAATCCATCTGTATCAGTTTCTGATTGCCCGCTCACAGGGCAAACAGATTGATATAAAGGATTTTGAAAAAATTCAGGATCCGGACACCGCCGATCTGGCCACCAAGGTCTTTGATCGCTATGAGCAGCTGATGATTGCCCACTACGAGGCTGAGGTGAAGGAAATACCGGGGGCCGCGGATATTTTTCAATGGTGCCATCAAAATGGGATTAAGGTGGCAACCGATACGGGTTTTCATCACAAAATTACCCAGGCGATTATGAACGGATTGGGATGGCTTCGAGACGGCCTGGTGGATCTTTCGGTCGATGTTGAAAGCATCCCCGGCCAGAGAGGCCGTCCGGCGCCCTATATGATTTTTTATGCCATGGAAAAATTGAATGTGCAAAGTGTGCACGAGGTCATCAAAGTCGGTGATACCCCGGCGGATATGCTCGAGGGCCGTAATGCGGGATGCCGCGGTGTGGTCGGCGTTTTAAGCGGGCCACGGCCGGTGAGCGCCTGGGGCAAATACTGGCATACCCATCTGATTTCCAGTGTTAAAGAACTTCCGGAACTGATTGTTTCCGAATTTGAGTAAATGCCGATGAATGCAACCTCCGCCCGGGCCGCCGTGATGCATGCCCCCCGCCAAAATCTTAACCTGCAGTATTATCCTCTGCCTGATGTTGCCAGAGACTGTATTCTGGTCAAAGTGACCTGCTGCACCATTTGCGGATCCGATGTACATACCTGGACTGGGCGCCGGAAATCGGCCGTGCCGATTATCCTGGGACACGAAATTGTGGGGACCATCGCTGCAAAAGGCGAGGCGGTTACCCACGATTCTACTGATCAACCACTTGCTGTCGGAGACCGCATCAGCTGGACCCTGATGGACAGTTGCGGCAAATGCTATTACTGTCGCCAAAAAGGGCTGATGATGAAATGCCGCCATCTGAAAAAATACGGGCACGACAGCT
>JASFJF010000020.1:0-20036 GCA_050122255.1 Desulfobacterales bacterium | reverse complement strand
GCAAAGCGGACAGGCGACCAAGCCCTTTTTTTTCTGACTTTCATAGGCCTCGCAGTCCTCAAACCAACCTTCAAAGGCATGGCCGTCGATACACTGCAAATCATAAGCGATCATATCGTAAAATTACCACTTTTTCCGGTTTAGCCGAAGCGAATCAAAGAACCGGCGATATTTTATTGAGGTGTCAAGGAGTTTTCCCGTCAAACTTCTGATTTTGCATTCCGCTACCGATTTAAAAGAAACTCCCCGACGCCTGATTTTATCAGACGCCATCAGTAAACTGAAAAAAAACACATTTGTCAATAAATTTTAAGGCGTTATGGTCAAATTTTACTAATTTCACAGAATGTTGTAAAATAAAGCCCAGGGCGCTGCCCGATGCCGATAAATCGGATTTCGACAGGCTGCCAGCCAGTTTCACCGCTTGCTGTGCCCCTGGCTATAATGACGGGCTGCAGTAAGATGGTCGTCCTACGCTTGGCTAACCAAACATTCTCTGAGGCCCTCAATCCGTTTGTCAGCCGGTTTGATGAGGCTCAAAAAAAATGATGCTGAAAGGACCTGCTATGAATGATCTGCTCAAACGACCGGTAGTATGCGGGGTGTTGCTGATACTGTGTTTGGTTGCCACGACGATACAGGCGAAAACCATGTATGTCTCGGATATTTTGAAAATAACCTTGCGATCCGGGCCGAGTACCGGGAACAAAATTTTGGCTGTGCTCGAATCCGGGCAGATCGTTGAGGTTGTCAATTCAGGAGATGAGTGGACGCAGGTGAAAATGGTCGACGGTAAAGAGGGCTGGGTTTTGAGTCGATATTTAATCCCCAATGCAACCCATAGCCTCAGGCTTAAGCGCCTGGAGGGCAAACATCAGAACCTGATGGCTCAGACCGCTGCCCTCATTGAGGAAAACAACAGGCTAAAAGCCGAAAACGAAAAGTTCAGAACAGAGTTTGAAATCACCCAAAAACAGCTGCAAAAAACAAGTTCCGAATTCGAGACCTTGCAATCAGAAGCCAGCGAATTTATCACCCTTAAGGCCAATTATGAGCGTGTGGCATCACAGCTGGCCGAAAAGACTGAGAAGGCCCAACAGCTTGAAGAGCAGGTTAGCAAAATGGAGATGAATTACACGATTAAATGGTTCCTGGCCGGTTCGGCTGTTCTGATTGTCGGGTTTTTGATCGGTTTCGCCACCAAGCGTCAGCGCAGACGCCCGTCACTGGTTTAACTGTGAGCTCGTCGTCATAACGCTTTTTTTTAGGCTTCGTCAAAGCAATGTTCAATTCCATGCAACCATTCGTTTTCAAATGATTTCTTAATTGACAGCGTCATGGAATATTATTATATTAGCAATAAAAGAGGCTTTGGTTCTGCCATCTTATATAAAACTTCAGCCGCTAATTTGTTGCAAGGCCTAAAGCGTTTGCAAACCGATAATTCGCATCCCATCAAGTCTTGGTATCGTTCGGGGCGGGAGGGGTTGACAGGTGCGCTAACGGTGGGCCAGGTTTAACAGCATTCATGCTATCCAATCAAGTTTTCATCTTAATTGTTCTTCTTTTGCTTTCCGGATTTTTCTCCTCCGCTGAAACCGCTTTATTTTCCATTAGCAAGGCTCGAGCCATCCACCTTGCCAAACAAAAAGGGGCAACCAATCGGCTGATCAAAAAGATGAAAGACGACCCCCATCGTCTTCTGTCAACGATTCTGATCGGTAATAATTTTGTCAATGTCGGTGCTTCCTCCATGGCCACAGCCATTACCATTAATCTGGTTTCAAGTCACGCGGTAGGCATTGCCACCGGTATTATGACATTTTTGATACTTATATTTGGTGAAATTTTTCCCAAGTCCATTGCCACCCGGAATAACATTTTAATAGCCCGATTCGTCATCTATCCGTTGTATTGGCTTTCCATCTTATTGACGCCCTTGATTTTATTTTTGAATTTCATTCCGAAGCTAACTGGGAAAATCCACAAGAAGCCGATTGTTACCGAAGAAGAATTAATGACGTTTGTTGAAGTTGTCGAAGAAGAAGGCGGGATAGAAGAAGAAGAAAAGGAGTTAATCGAAAATATATTTGAGTTTGACGATACCAATGCATCTGAAATTATGACCCCCAGAGCCGACATGTTTGTCATCGAAGGCAATGCGCCCTTAAATCTGGAAGAAATCGTTCGATCCGGTTATACACGCATTCCGGTCATCGACGGCAATATCGATCACGTTGTGGGTATTTTGAACGTCAAAGATCTCCTTAAGCACAAGGCCTTTTCAGATAAAGCCGCCGACGTGCTAAAAATAATGCGTAAACCGTATTTTGTGCCCGAAAACAAAAAACTGGACAGTTTGCTCAAACAATTTAAACAGCGAAAACAGCACATGGCTATCATCGTGGATGAACACGGGGGTGTATCCGGTTTGATTACCCTGGAAGATGCTCTTGAAGAGATCGTCGGCGAGATTGTCGATGAGACCGATACATTCGAGCCGCACATTGTCAAGCTTAAAGAGGATGAATGGCGAGTGCTGGGCAAATCTGAAATCGACGAAGTCAACGCGAGGATTCCGATGCAGATTCCGGATTCAAAAGAGTATGATACCTTTTCCGGATACGTATTGAATCAGATCGGACGCATTCCCCGCGAAAAAGAAGAAATTCCGCTGGGGAATTTTTTGATCACGGTTAATGAGATGGACGGCAACCGCATCAGTGAATACATCGTACGCCAGACGGAACTCGAACCTCCCCAAGAAGCCTCAACTGCCTCATAATTAAGCTTCTCTTTTCGCTTTTCCCCTCAGGTGCCGTGTCTATTATTGATTGACTGTCGGGTGTCTGCCAGCAGGTTCAAGGTTCAACATCCAAAGGTTCAGAAGTTGAAAACAGAAGGCAGAAGACATAGGACACAAACTTTTGAACCCAGAAACTTTGAACCTCAACCTAAAAAAACGCCCGTGCCTGTTCGGCTGTTTGCTCCGGGGCGTTAAAGGTGGTCATGTCACCCAGCATCATTTCAAAGCCGGTATGATCGCTTCGAACCCAGGGGGCGTAATTCGAGCGCACCATGATGACGATTCGTAGTTCGAGCCGGCTGGTAGGCACCTCCACCGCCAAAACGCCCAGATTGTAGCTGTTGCGGCACAACCGGCGGTAAAACCGTTGAACGTTCAGTATACCGCGGGCCAGGTCCTGCCAATCGGATTCGCTGACCTGCTGAAAAGAGGTTTTGTGCGGCAGAATGCCCCATATTTCGTAGAAGCCCTCGGGCGCAAACGCTGCCAGCCACTCCCATGCCCCGGTTGTTCCGATTCGACGGGAGCCATCCGCAATCTCATGCTCAAGATAACTGGCAAACAGATAGTTGCCGCTGTGGCGGAAAAAATCATGGGCACAATGCAGCAGCACGCGCTGATAGTTGGCCGGCAGGCGGTCGGCGTTTATCTGCAGATGAGGATGAATCAAAGACCCGCCGGCTGAAGGCAGATGGTTTTGGGTGATGGCCATATAGACCGCCTGAGGATCTTGCTGTCTAATTCTGGCCAGATACTGGCTGCAGTTGATAAAGCTGTTTGCATACGAAGCCACTGTTGCCTTGCCGATTTCAACAAAATGCGCATTATCGAATAGGCTGACAGCAGAGTAGCTGCCATACGGAAACAGATTGGGAAATAGTATTGAATCGCCCCGGGTCAGTCGCCCTTTGGACGATAGATGGGGATGCAAGCGGGGCGTTTGCGAGTCAACCCGTGGGCGGCAAAACGGGCAGGCATCAGATTGATCTGCATCCGGCGGTGGCAGCGGCAGTGACTCGGTCCCGGGTTCTTTTTCTTCGATGCGGCTAAAGGAAATTCGGCAGGTGCGCCCGGTAATGGGGTGGGTCCGGATTTCAATTCGGCGTTTTGCAATTTTGCCGGACGGATCAATAAACCGTGCATAAACCGACCGGGCTTCAAACGCCATTTTTGTGGGTTTAACAGACACCATTATATTGATCATACAGGCTGCCGAAAACACCGCTCGCCGCGTCTTATTGACGCACAAAACGAGTTTGCGGCTGCATTTCGGTATGCATGCGCGAGATGACGATTATGATCGGGTGACCCCGAAAACGGAAAACAACACCAAGAGCAGCAACCCCTGAGCGATTACGCCAATGATCCAGCCAATGATGCAGGCCCCGGCGGCCCGCGCAGTGTTTTCAAAATTTAAGGCCGCTTTAATGGCTATCGTTGCGGCAACGATCATCCAGATGGAAGACAGCACTAAAACCGCTATGCCCAGACCCGGTATCATTCCCAGAAGCCGAATCACCCCTGGTGCACAGGCAAATCCCATCGCCCGGATGACCGCTTTGCGTTCGGCGCGTTGCGTTTCGGAAGACCCTGCACGAAACAGTCTCGTTGCGATAAAATAACTTGAAAAAGCCCAGATATACCATCCGATCAGAGCACTGATCATTCCGATATTCGAGCCGACCGCTCCTGCCCGGCCGAAGCTTCCCCAAGAGGCCAGCATCGCGTAAAGCAAAACCGTTATCCAGGCTTGATTGAGCAAGAGCGGCTCCGCTGCGACCTCCTGGTAAAACGACACATCAAGTCTGGCCGCACGAAAAAAACGATTGAAATATAGACGCATAGGCCTCCTCATCAATTGGCAGATGAATATTCATGGACCCGGTGTGCTCGGCGTAGAATCCCATTGCAGCGTTGCCACAATTTTTTGCAGTTACCGGCTATCATGTTGCCGGCCGTGTGTCAATAAAAGCCGCAGGATCTAAAACCGGATGGTCAGCGACATGTTGTCGCCATCACTCGAGTATTGAGCATCATATTGGGGAGCAATGGATCGGGGTAGGGGATCGTTGCACGCCATTCACATAATGGCATTCATGCGCTGCAGGTATTCGCGTTTGCCGATAACCACGATGACATCGCCGGCTTCAAGGGTTTCCGAAGGCATGGGGTTGAAGATCATGTTGCCGGCCTTTTTTTTGATTGCAACAATGATCACCCCAAAATCTTTGCGCAGATTGCTATCGATGAGGTTTTTATTGATTAAATCGGAATTTTCACCGATCATGGCCTCTTCCATCATCAGTCCCAGAGAACTCCCCATGGTGGCAATATCGATAAAATCAACAACTGTGGGCCTTTTTAGAACTTGGGCCATTCGCCTGCCGCCAATCAGGTGCGGTGAGACCACCCGGCTGGCGCCGGCGCGGGATAGTTTGTCTTCATTGTTTTCATGAGAAGCCCGGGCCAGAATATAGATATTCGGTCGCAGGCCTTTGGCGGTCAGTGTAATAAAAACATTATTGGCATCCGAGCGCAGGGCGGTGGCAATACCTTTAGCGCTCATAATGCCGGCCTTTAGCAGAGCCTCTTCAGAAGTGGCGTCCATTTCAAGGAATAAATAATTTTCTGACTCAATATGTTCGATGACGGCAGGGTCCTGCTCGATGACCACAAAATCGATATCATCGGCAGCCAGTTCGTTGCAGATAATGCGGCCGATGCGTCCAAAGCCGCAGACGATAAAATGATTCTTTAATTCCGAGATCTGTTTTTGCACGATTCGTCTCCCCACAATTTTTGCCAGCTCCCCTTCGATAAAGGCGCGAACTATTATACTGATGGAATAGGCTCCGACACCGATACCCAATATGATGATAACAATGGTCAGCGCACGGCCCGCCTGTGACAGAGGGGCAATTTCGGCATAACCGACGGTGGAAATGGTAATGATGGTCATGTAGAAAGCTTCGAAAAACGGCATGTCTTCAACCCAGTAATAGCCACACGTACTGAAGGCAACGATGCTGATCAACATGCCAACGGCATATCGTAATCGTAGATTCTTTGATTCCATATCCATTATGAACAAGCTCAGCCGGCCAACCGCAAATCAGATTATCCTAAGTATTATACGCCAATTTCATAAGGCTTTCAAATCTGCGGAAATACAGCGGGTGCGGTTTGGTAATCATTTCCATTTGGGTAGCACATTTAATTTGGCAGAGTTTTTCGTTGCATTTCAAAATCGTGTCCGTTTACAATAATGACCCGGTGTCGCCATCGCCAAGGCCAAACCGGAATTTTATCGCGATCCAAAACCGGTGAGCGACTGATAAAAAAACAAATATACAGCACGGAATGGGTATGATTAGAATCAGATTACGCTGGAAATTTTTCATTATCTTGCTGGTATTCAGTTTAACGCCCCTGATTGTGGTTACGGTCGTCAGCCAGCGGGGCACATTTCGTTTAGGTCAGGCCATTTCAGATGATGCCCGCCAGCGCTTAACCCAAATAGTCGGGATGGAGCTGCGGCAAACTGCCCAAAATTCGGCCAAAGTGATCCGGGGGACCCAGGCGGCTATGGAATTTTATTTGGAGGTTCTGGCGGCTGAAGCCGAGCTGGCTTTTATGAAAAGGCCTGCAACTGCCGCACCGATTTATTTTGCCAGTGATTTTGACGATCCGCGCACAGCACCCAAAGATTTGTTGCCGTCCCACAAATACCAGCTCAAAACCCATGACGGCCGGTTTCTGGACAATCCGGTCAGTTTCAATCATCCTGTGTTTTTACTGGCCTCGGGCGTTGACCCTAAAAACACAGCCGAAGACCTTGCCCTCCTGAGTCGCTTAACCCCTACTTTCAGAAAACTTTCCAATGAGTTTGGAAACGCCCTGCAATGGGCCCATATCTGTTTGAAAACAGGCGTGTGTGTTTCCTACCCCGGACACAGCGGTCGTACGGTTGGTTTCGATCCGCGCTGGCAGCCTTGGTTTCAAAACGCTAAAGATACGCCCACCTGGAGCCTGCCGGCCACCGACACCGCCAGCGGCTTTCTGACTTTCACGGTGTCAAAACGTCTGTATCGACCCGACGGGTCTTTTTGGGGGGCTGCTGCCATTGATATCTTATTTGTCGAGGCCCTGAAAAGAAGTACCCTTTCTCCGCTGTGGGCGACCGATGCGCGTTCTTTTATCACCACCATCGCCTCCAATCCGACCACGCGCGAGCCCGGTTTGCAGATACTGGCCCAAAAGGATTATCAAGAAGCATTGGGCGCCTGGACCCCCACAGGCACAAATAAATGGCTATCTTCAGCCGACACGGTCGCCTTTAATTCTGTGTTAAAACAGTTGCAAGCCGGGCAGACGGGCTATGCGGCATTGCCTTTCATGGGTGCTGAATTCATCTGGGCGTATGCCGCGATCGATGATATGATCCGGTTTGTCGTTATGGTGCCCAAATCGACCATTATGGCCCTGCCGGAAGAAACCCGCAAAACCTTCTTTACCTATTTAAAGGACCAGATCCTGTTTGCCGGCGCCGCCACTCTTTTAACGATTTTTTTCCTGGCGGCGGGTGCATTGATCGGATCCTATATGATTACAAGATCGTTGCTGCAGATGGCCACCGCGGCCAAAAAGCTGTCGGACGGCGATTTTTCGGTCAAGCTGGGATTGCGCACCGGCGATGAGCGCGATCTGGTCATTCAGGCCTTCAATCAGATGGGACCGAAACTGGCGGACCATCTGCGGTTGAATCAATCTATGGATTTGGCCATGAAGGTTCAGCAAAAGCTTCTGCCGGCGCAGAATCCCGAAGTCCCGGGACTGGATATTGCCGGCAAGAGCATATACTGTGATGAGACCGGAGGCGATTACTATGACTTTTTGGAATATGACCCGAATCAGGCCGGTCAGGTCAGTGTGGTTTTAGGCGATGTCTCCGGGCATGGTATCTCCTCGGCTTTGCTGATGGCGACCGCCCGGGCATTTTTGCGCCAGCGGGTATCGTTGCCGGGAACCCTCGGTCAGATCATTTCAGACGTCAATCGTCAACTGGTCGAAGATGTTGCCGAATACAACAATTTTATGACTTTATTTTACCTGCGCATCGATGCTGGGCAGAAAACGCTGGAATGGGTTCGTGCCGGCCAGGATCCGGCCATTTTATACGATCCGGCGACCCGATCTTTTGAAACGTTAGACGGTGAGGGCATTGCCCTGGGGGTCGAAGAATCCTGGACGTATACTGAAAATCACAAAGACGGTCTTCAGGCAGATCAGATTATCGTTATGGCAACCGATGGGTTCTGGGAGGCCGAAAATGTCAGCGGTGAAATGTATGGTAAAGAAAAAATATACGATCTGATTCGCGCCCATGCGGGGCTGAGTGCCAAAGGGATCTTAAATATCTTTATCGATTCGCTGTATCGATTTGCCAGAGGCAGAAAATTTGAAGATGATGTGACGCTCGTGGTTGTAAAGATAAAATAACCGCAGGATCTTCGGCATCGCCACCGTATCCTGCGGTATTCGACGGGTAGCTATTCATTAAAATCTCTGAGTTTCTTCGTTCGTATCGGATTCATCTTCAGGTTTGTGTGCGATCTGCTCATCCACCGATTTTTCTTCGATCTTTTCTTGTGGGGGTTCCTCACCCACTTTTGCCTGCAAGTCGCGGTTTTCTCTTTTCAACTCCTTGATCTTTTTGCGTTGGCCGAACCGGGAATTAATGCCCACCAGCATTCCGATAAAAATACCGATGATGATGGCCCCATACACAACACCATATAGCGGCAATGGCATGCTGCTTAAGTTGAAATAATAATGTAGCCGTATAGGTTCAAGGTTGTTGATACCGAATGTCACCAAACCGACCAGAACAATCAGCAAAAATATCGCTTTAACGTAGCTGCCCATATTCGATCTCCTTCGCTAAGGTTCTGCTGCATCCTCTTGCGCCGTTTAATATTAACAGCGACTTTATTCGTTTCGCCGCCTGTTTGTCAAGTATTTCATATTAATCATGATTCTTGGGGGTATAGCCAATTTTGGATGGTACCGCACTCCGGGTTTATCTGACCGTGTGTTAATCCGCTGATACATCTTTGGATGCGACCTCAGCCTCGCTGGATTTTTGCAGCTGTCCGCCCAATTCTTCCAGGGCTCTGGCGGCTGCCATGGTTTTTACAGCGGCCTTGGCAGAGCGGCGGGCCATTTTGGCGGCCTGCTTTTCGGCCGTTTTAATGCTGGCTTCGAGGGCTGCTGCAGTGGCGGCATCAGCGGCATTTGTTTGGATGTGCTGCCGCAGATTCTCTTTGGCATCCGCCAAAGCTGCCGCTGCCGCTTTCGCATCTTTTTTAGCCTCCTTAGCGCGTTTTTCAGCGTCAGCCAATGCATCTGCAGCCGTAGCGATTTCAGCCGCTTTACCTTCTTCCGGTTCAGCCTCGAGTTCGATGTCTTCAGCGGCCAGCACCAGGGCTGTCAATGGCAGATCGGCCAGAATTTGTTCGATGGGCTGGCCAAACGGATCCAAGGGCCGGTTGCCCTTCAGGCGAAACGGCAAGAAAACAAGAGAAGATCCTTGTGAATAACCGATCACATTGCTGGCTTTGGCATTAAACACCATTTCCGGTTCGGCTTCGATTCGGAAACTTTCGAGCTTGTGGCGAAAGACCGCCATGGCATCTTCGGTCGGATGATCGAAACCGGGGGCCATGACACGGATGCGGGCCCCCTGCCATTGCTTATTGCGTGTTGTCAGATAGGCCAGCAGCAGCATCAAATGGCTGCTGGCATCATCCCACCACCAGACATCAATCCGGCGTTGCGACGCCGTGGTTTTTTCCAGGCGTTGCCAGGTTTCATCATTTGATTTTAAAACAATGATATTACAGCCCAGGCGAAAAGCGGTTTTAATACGGCGGCCATACAGGATTTGGCGGAAGCCGCGCTTGATTGTCGGTTGATGCTCAAACCAGTTGAGTAACACCGTATTCACTTTTAAGGGGCCGATGCCGTATGCCTGTACCAAGGTGTGTATCCCCTCAATCATTTTGGGCACCACTACAACAAGCGGAAAGGCCTCTGATTGGCTCTCGGCGATGTCTTTGCGGAGCTCTTTTTCGGCCTCTTCGCGCAGCTTGAGCATTTTGACGCCTTCGCCCTCCAGAATGCGGACTACCGTGGCGAATCCGGTATCGCCCTCTAGCCATTCTACAAATTGCAGCAGACGCTGACGGCGATGGGCATCATCGGAGAAAACCAGCAACTGGGGTCGCCAATCGCGAGGGTGCTCGGGCTCCTGGGCGGTTGCCAAAAGATTGGCCCGAATACGTTGAAGATAGTACGAACGCCGGCTGTCAGCCCAGCGTGCCGGTCCACTGGTGCGCTTGAGATACTGGAAAATGCCGAATAAAATAGCGCCGGCCACAACGGCGGCCTTCCAATCAATAGCCAGCATCACCACCAGACAGGCCAGCGCGCCGGCCAGGCTGAGCCGCTGATCATACCAGCGGAAGCGCGGGCGGAATGATGGGCTGCCGGCGCGGGCCTCGAAAAAGGTGGCGTAATTTAAAAGTCCGTAGGAAATTAAAAAAAACATCGAGACCACCGGGGCAATAAGGTTCAACTTCCCCAGGCCGACGGTGGCGAAGGCGATACCGGCAGAAAGGTAAACCCCTCTGCGAGGATTATTGGTCGGGCCAACCCCCCGGGCAAACGGCAATAAAAACGGAAAAATGCGATCGGATGATAAGGACTGCAAAATGCGGGGTGCGCCCAAAAAGGACGCCATGGCCGATGACAGCGTGGCAGCAATTACGCCGGCCCCGATTATAAATGCAGCGGCGGAAACCTTTTTCATGGCATCATATTCGTTCATCAGAGTGCTGGCGGGCAAAGCGGCGGCAAAAACAATTGCCGCTAGAAAATACACCCCGATTGACACCCCGACAGCCATAAAGGTGCCGCGGGGCAGACTTTTGCCGGCATCTTTCAAATCGCCGGACATACTGACGCCCTGGGTGAATCCCGTAACAGCGGGGAAGAAAATGGCAAAAATGATCCAGAAACCGACTCCCCCGGCCGGTGCGCTCCAGTTTTGGGCCAGCAGGGTGCTGTTCCATTTCGTGATGCCACCGATGAAAAACGATAGAAGGGCGGCGATTAGAATTGCCATGACGACGTACTGGAAACGCGTGGCCCAGTCTGCGCCCAGCCAGGCAAAGATGAATAAAAAAGCCACCGCACCGGCGGCAACGAGTTGGGTGCCATAGCCAGCCTCTAATGACAGAACCCGGGCGATAACTTCACCAAAACCGATACAATAAAACCCGATCGAAACCGACTGGGCCAAAAACAACACAATGCCGATGGCACCGCCAAATTCAAGGCCCAGCGTGCGGGAAATTAAATAGTAATCCCCGCCGCCCTTAACTTTCAGATTGGTGGCAATGGCCGACAACGAAAAGGTGGTCAAGACCGAGATACCGTTGGCCAACGCTAATATGGTTAAGGCCTGGCCCAGTCCCGCATGACCCACCACAAACCCCAACCGCAGAAAGAGGATGATGCCTAGAATGGTCAAAATGCTGGGTGTAAAAACGCCGGCAAAGGTCCCCAGCGTCCCGCCGAGCGATTGTGAACCGGATGTTTTATGAAGGGGTGTTTCTGGCATTCTATGAACCTTATCAGGCATGCGCATCAACATCAAGCCGATCAGGGAGCACAGCGTGTGTCCGTTAAAGCGCTTCAGGCGTAAAGGCCACGACATCATCAATTTTTTGTGTATCGGCGAAAAGCATGATCAGGCGATCGATCCCCAGCGCATTGCCGGCTGCTGGCGGCAGGTCCTTGAGGGCGGTCAGGAAAGGTTCCGGCATCGGATATACCGGTTTGCCGGTCTTGCGCCGCTGATCGCGTTCATGTTCAAAACGCGCTCGTTGCTCCACCGGGTCGATCAGCTCGCTAAAAGCGTTACATATTTCAAGGCCGCCGATGTATAGCTCAAAACGCTCGGCATAGCGGGAATCTTCAGGCTTTAATTTTGCCAGCGCAGCGCGGCAAGCCGGGTAATCAACTAAAAAAACAGGCTGACTGCGGCCCAACCGGGGTTCAATCTGGGTGACCATGATCTCGTCAAACTGATCGTTTTGCAGAGCCTCCTCCAGCGGGCTGGATGCGAATTTTTCAAATGCGTCCTTGACCGCTATGCGGGGCCAGGGCGGGGCCAGCTGGATATGAAGTCCCTGATAGCCCAAAATGACCCCTGAACCTGTCTGGTGGGCGACATGCGTGATGAACGCTTCACATTCCTTCATCAAATCCAGATAAGTGCATTCGGTCCGGTACCATTCCAGCAACGTCATTTCCGGCAGATGACGATGGCCTCTTTCCGCCTGACGGAAACATTTGCAAATTTGAAATAACTGCGGAAAACCTTCTGCCAGCATTCGTTTCATGCAAAGCTCAGGAGAGGTTTGTAAAAACCAGTTGCCGGATGTGACGGCTTCAATATGGGCCTCGGGTGGCGGTGCTGGTAAACGAACAGGAGTTTCGACTTCCAGATAGCCGTTACTCCTGAAAAACTGCCGGGTGGCCTCGATAATGCATGCTCTAAGCCGAAGGTTTGAGTGCAACGTTTTTTTGCGGTTATCTTTCATAATCTGTTTTTGTATTGGATTGGCTGCGCAGCGTCAACCGATTGTTTCCGGGTGGGCTTTTTCGGACAAATATGATAAATTCTCCCAGACGATAATAATTGCGGAGAAAACAATGGGAAGACATCTGGTACTGGTGGGCGGCGGTCATGCTCACATGACCGTCATGGCCAACCTGCAAAATTATGTCGAGCGCGGCCATCAGGTCACCCTGGTCGGGCCGTCGACCCATCATTATTATTCCGGGATGGGCCCGGGCTTGTTGGGCGGCACCTACCGGCCGCAGCAAGTGCGGTTTAACATAAAAAAAATGGTTGAAGATCGCGGGGCCACCTTTATCCGTGATACGGTCACCCGTATTGATGCGGATCAAAAATTGCTGGTTCTCAAATCCGGCCCACAAATCTCGTATGACGTTGTATCCTGCAATACCGGCAGCACCGTGCCTGCAGATGAGACCCGTGTTGTCGGTGATCACATCTTTTCGGTTAAGCCGATCGAAAACCTGATCAAGGTGCGGCAGATGGTCCTTGATGGCCTGGGCAGCCGCACTGCAAAGCTGGTCGTGGTGGGTGGTGGCGCTGCCGCCTTGGAGCTGGCCGGCAATCTTTGGCGACTGGTGAGGCAAAGCAGGACCGCGGCAGCCATAACCGTCTGCGGCGGCCGTGACTTTTTGGCTTCCATGCCGCTCGAAGCACAGCACTATGCCCGACAATCTCTGGCAGCACGCAACATCGAGATCATCGAGGGCGTGCATGTCAGGCGTCTGAAGAACGGCGTTGCCATTCTGGAAGACCAGCGCGAGGTGAACTTTGATCTGGCACTTCTGGCCTGGGGAATCGAGCCTTCACATCTCTTCAGGGAGTCCGGCTTGCCGACCGGAAGCGATGGCGGCCTGCTAGTTAATTCATTTTTGCAAAGTGTTGTGTATCCCGACATATTTGGCGGTGGCGATTGCATCAGTTTTGAGCCACAACCGCTGGATAAGGTGGGGGTCTACGCCGTACGGCAAAATCCGGTGCTGTATGCGAATTTGCTGGCCGCTTTAGAAGAGAAAGAATTGGATGCCTTTGAGCCGCAGGATACCTATCTTTTAATTTATAATCTGGGCAACAGTACCGGAATTTTTTGGCGTGCAAACCGGGTTTGGAAAGGCCGGTTGATATTTTTGCTTAAAGATTATATCGATCGGAAGTTCATGCGTAAATTTCAGCTATCGGGAGAGACATCTGAAAAGGACGCATAATTTTTTTGTAACCGTCACCCCAATCTCATCGGTAACGCTTTCAAATTCGGACGGAGTCAAAATCCGCAGGAGGAAACAATGGTCAGTTTAAAAAAGCTTTTTACACCCGTAAAATCCATCAATGACGCATCAGCCAGGAAGTTTATGGCCGAGCATCCGGAAGGCTCCTACACGCTTTTGGATGTACGTCAGCCGGGAGAATATGAAGCCGAGCACATTCCCGGCGCCAAACTTATTCCACTGCCGGGCCTAAAAGACCAATTCGGTCAGCTGGACAAACAGAAACCGCTTCTTGTTTACTGAGCGTCAGGCGGACGCAGCCTGGCGGCGGCGCAGCTGTTATCCGGTCTGGATTTCAAGGAAATATACAACCTCAAGGGCGGCATCAAGGCCTGGCAGGGGGGCACGGCTGAAGGTCCGCAGGAGCTTAACCTGGAGCTGGTGCGCGGGGATGAATCCCCGGCTGAAATGATTGCCCTGGCCTACGGCATGGAGATGGGACTGGGGATTTTTTATCAAAATCTGATGAAAACCGCTGAAGATGAAGATCTTATAGCGCTTTTCGGCAAACTGGCCGAAATCGAAGGCCACCACAAACAACGCCTGTTTGATTTATTAGCCGAAATCGATCCGCGCGCTCAGTCTGTAGAGGATTATGAAGCGCAGATTAAGCCTGCCATCCTGGAGGGTGGCTTCAAGCTCGATGATTTTATGCAACAAAATGCAGACTATTTGCAGACGGTTTCTGATGTGCTCAGTCTAGCCATGATGCTGGAAACCCAGGGCTTGGACCTGTATTTGCGCTTTGCGGATAAGAGCACCGATAACAGCAGTCAACAGGTGCTTTTTAAACTGGCCGACGAGGAAAAATCTCACCTGGAAGCCTTAGGGCAGCTTATCGAAAAAAAATCAGCGTAGCTAATTTTTTTTATAGTAGATTAGTGCTTCCGGAATATAGCGTTTAATATTGGCGATACGTGATTCAGGCGCCGGATGGGTGGATAAAAATTCCGGCGGCCGCCGGCTGCCCTGTTCATTCATTCTTTGCCAGAACGGAACTGCTTCGCGGGGGTCGTAACCGGCTCGCGCCATCAGAGTTAAACCGATGCGGTCGGCTTCGTTTTCGTGCAATCTGCTGTAAGGCAACAACAATCCCACCGTGGCACCGGCGCCATAGGCCTGCATGAAAAGATTCTGAGTCGCGGCTGAATTTTCCGATAGAGCGACTGACAGCGCCACGCCTCCCATTTGTGCTAAAAGTCCCTGACTCATGCGCTCATTTCCATGGCGTGCAATGGCATGGGCGACTTCATGGCCCAATACCACGGCCAGCCCCGTTTCACTTTGGGTGTACTTGAGGATTCCCGTATAGACGGCTGCCTTGCCACCGGGCATCACCCAGGCGTTGGCAAGTTTATCGTCAACGATCAAATTGAACTCCCAGTTTAGATTCTTGATCTCCGACTGCATCCCGGCTTCCTTTAGAAAAGCCTCTGCAGCTCTGGCGATCCTATAGCCCACGCGCCGCACCATTTCAACCTGTTGCCGATTCGACGACAATTTGCTGTTTTTGAGCACTTTATCATATTCCTGCAGGCTCATAGTGGCCAGTTGCGATTCCGGCAGCAATGAAAGGCTTTGACGATTGGTGATGGGCACCTCGGCACAGGCTACCAAAATTAGGCATATCCATATAGTCAGCAAGACATGGGTAACCCGTTTCGACATTGGATGTATATTTATTTCAAGCTCCATTTTTCTGGCTCCTTAATTCCATAAACTAAAATAAGGGTTCAGTGTTCAAGGTTTTGAGGTTTCTGGTTTAGCAACCCCTCCCATCATATGATCATCTAACCTTTGAAACTCTGAATGTTGAACCTTTGAACCTTGGTACTGACACCTGATACCATATTTTTATACATTAAGACTTACGATGCTTAAGTTAAGTCGACAACATCGCGGGGTCAAATACATGCTTTCGGCGTTTGGGCACAAATGCATTATTCAAACAGAATCGAGATGCGATTCGCAGAACGATTAGTTGTCCAGTATTTCTCTAATTTTATGGGAGATTTTCTTTAGATTGAAGGGTTTTTGAATGAAGCCATTGCAACCTTGTTTCATGATGGCCGAAGCTCGGCTATCGAGGCTGTAGCCGCTGGAAAGCAGGATCTTGGCATCGGGCTTAATCGCCCGCATACGGCTGAAAGTTTCACCCCCGCCCATATCGGGCATGATCATATCCAGGATAACCAGTTCGATCTGGTCCCGGTGACGCTGAAACAATTTGATGGCCTCCGCGCCGCCGCCGGCGATCAGAACCGTGTATCCCAACCTTTCAAGCAGGTCCTTGCCAATATCGGCCACCATTTCCTCGTCATCGACCAGTAAAATCGTCTCAGAACCGCCGCGAGCCTCTTCGAGTTTGAGTTTTTCGGCAATCACCTGCTTGTCGGATGCCGGCAGGTAGATTTTAAAGGTGGTTCCGTGCCCTCTCTCACTGTAGACATTGATGATGCCGTTGTGGTTTTTGATGATGCCGTAAGCGCTTGCCAGACCCAGGCCGGTTCCCTGGCCAAATGCCTTGGTGGTGAAAAACGGTTCGAATATTCTTTCCTGGGTTTTTTTGTCCATGCCAATGCCGCTGTCTGAAACTGTTATGCGTACGTATTTGCCCGAGTCGATGGCATACGGTTTGTCATAGTCATTGGCCTGCAGATCGATATTTTCTGTCTCGACGTAAAGATTTCCGCCGCCCGGCATCGCCTGCCAGGCATTGACAAACAGGTTCAATAAAACTTGCTCGATCTGGCCCCGGTCTACATCAACCGTATAGAGATCTTCCTGAAATTTTTTGTGAATCGTAATTTCCTTTCGCGCTCGGCTGAACATCTCCGCATTTTTGTTGATCAGCACGTTTAGATTGGTTGCTTTGACCTGATATTTACCGCCGCGCGCGAATCCCAATATTTGTCTTGTAAGATCAGAGCCGCGCTTGACATACCTTTCCATATTGTTCAAAAATTCCTGGTGTGGATGTTCATCGGTCAGGTCCATTTTCATCAGCGAAATATTGCCCTGAAAGCCCATCAACAAATTGTTAAAGTCATGGGCAATCCCACCGGCCAAAGTACCGATGGCTTCCATCTTTTGTGCATGCTGGACTTGAGACTCCAATCGCTTTTTTTCCTTCTCTGCTTGAATACGCGAGCTGACATCGCGCATAATGCCGCGAAACCCAGCGGGTTGCTCATCTGCACTTCTCATCAGGGACGCCGACACCTCCAGGATTTTTTTCGTGCCATCTTTTCGTATTATTTCATATTTGGTTACTTTCGCAGGTTCTCCGGTGCGAAAAACCTGATTAAATATTTGATACATTTTGCGGGCGGTTTCTGGCGATGTGTATGTGCGGTTATTCATACCCAGCAAGGCATCATGTTCATATCCGATAATCTGGCACACGCGATTATTGAAAAAAGTGAAATTTCCCTTAAGGTCGACTTCAAAATAACCCTCCTCGATGCTGCCCAGAATGTTGCGATGGCGCCTCTCGGATTCCATCAAAGCTTCCTGGGCTGATTTGCGCTCGGATATGTCTTCCATAATGCCCAACCAGTATTGAATGTTGCCATCCCGGTCTTTAACGGCTGAAGCTCTTACAATTGCCCACAGAATCCGACCATCGTTTTTTAAATAGCGTTTTTCGGTCTGATATGAGCTGACGCGCCCTTTGCGCACCGCATTGCTCAGTTTGATGGTTTCCTCTCGATCATCCGGATGGGTTATGTCGACAAACGTCATGCGTTTAACCTGCCGGTGGCGATATCCCAGCATCTGGAAAAAAGCCCGGTTGGCCTCAATGATGTATCCCTGCGGATCGGCAATCACGATCCCTAAGGGTGCGGCTTCGAAAATGGTTCGAAAGCGAATGGCATCCTGCCGGTATTCTTCCGTCAACAGATCCTGGCTAGCATCCGGTTGCTCTGCCTGCTCGCTATTTTTCTTCTCGTTGAAATGCTGATCTTCAATTAGCGGCTTCGCCATAATCGTGTCTTTTCCATCGGCTAAGTTCGGCTTAGGACGTGATAGGTATCAGTGCTTCGATCCTGCAAGAATTTAAAGTCGAAGCGCTGCGTTTCAGCTTGGTCATACCAGCGGTGTCCCAGATTGCGACAGCTTTCACAGGCCGAAACCGGAATCCGAACGGCCAGTATGTGTTGCCCCCGATCTGAGGATGAATCGATCTGCCAGACACCGCCACATTCTTTACAGGCTTTAACCTGTTCGGTCTGGGTTTCGGCAATGCCGTCGGTATCATAGAAAATCTCGCGTTGGCGCTCGAAAATTTCACCTTTCGACTGAATCTGCTCCTGAATAGGTTTGCGCTGCTGCCAATAGCTCAGGATCTTTTCGCCGACCTGTCGGATGGATTCGCTAACATCCGGGCTCTGGCGAATTTTAGCGGGGTCGTAGTCCGGTTCTTTAACATAGCTGTAATCCAGGCCGGCCATGGCCAGAACAATTCCCACATTAACGTACGGCAGGGCGCCCTCGATGGAATAACCGCCTTCCAGAACAGCGATATCCGGTTTTAGCAGTGCTGTCAATTCGGCATATCCCTGGGCTGAGAAATTCATATTGGTAATCGGATCGGTATAATGATTGTCCTGCCCGGCGGAATTGATGATGATGTCAGGCTTAAAATCCTGCAGGATCGGCAGCACCACCTCCTTGATGGCGTACAAAAATCCGTCTTCGGAAGTGTGCGGCGGCAGAGGGATATTGATGGTGGTCCCGATGGCGTTCGGTCCGCCGAATTCATTTATAAAACCGGAGCCCGGATAAAGCGTGCGGCCGTCCTGGTGGATGGAAATGAACAGCGTGTTGGGATCGTGCCAGTAAATATCCTGGGTCCCATCGCCATGATGGCAATCGGTGTCTACGATAGCAACTTTATCAATCGGGTAAACCTGCCTGAGATATTCAATCATAATGGCTTCGATATTGATATTGCAAAATCCGCGTGCTCCGTGGACAACACGCATGGCATGGTGGCCGGGCGGCCTTACCAGTGCAAAGCCGCGTTGGATTTGCTTTTCCATGACGGCCATGCCGATGGTTTTGGCTCCGCCGGCACTGATGAAGTGAGATTCGGTCGTAACCTCCCAGACATCCGGCACGCAAAAGTGAACGCGCTGAATATCCTGCAAAGTGACCAGATCTGGCTTGAATTCGCTGATGCCCTCAATATCAAAGAGCCCTTCTTCAAAAACCTGATCCTGAGTGTATAGCAGGCGTTCTTCCCTTTCGGGATGGGTGGGGCTTATCGCCCAGTCAAAGGCTGGAAAAAATACCAAACCGGTTTTGTACTTCGCGCGTAGCATGCACTAGCCTTTTTAAATTCACTTTCTTTATTCGGCGCCATGCGGCATAATGCATCCGGCTAAGGGCTTAAGGCCCAGGGCGCAAGGTCAGCTCCCATCGATTTCCAAGCTTCTGCCGTGTACCGCGGACCGTGCGTCTTTGACCCGTAATTTGATGCCGAATACGTATCTTAACTCCCATGAGTCGCTCAGTTTGCAGATAATTTGTGAAGAATGTTATCGTATCCATGAATCAGGCCGGGCTTCACCTGTACTCTGACCCGGATATTTTTTCCGATGGTATTGAAACCGCGGACCATGTTGAATTCCATGTCTTCAATTATTTCTGTTTCCAAAAATTCAGGATCGGCCCCCCGATCGACCGCCTTTTGTTGGAGCAGGCTTAGGGCAGAATTGATTGCATCATTGCGGTTAAATTTGCGGTCAATACGCTCAAAATAGTTCTCCTCGGGTGCGGTGGCAATTTGACTCTCCGTATCTGCAAACAATGTGACCTCGCAGGTCGTTCTGGCCAACGCCGCACCAATAGCATTGGCAACCTTCCATTTGGGCACCACCCGAACTTTGAAATCGGATATCTCCTCAAGGGCCTCCGCAAAATAGGCCGCAGGCCCCCCCAGTACCAGCATTGTTGCGGGTTGCACCTGATAGCCTTCCATCATTTCATGGACGGTATAGACGGGTTTGCTATTGATGCGCTGTAAAAACGCTTGCGCTGCGGACCAAATATTTTGGCAGGTCAATTCGAAAACGTTCTTTGCCAGTGTTTCAACGGGCAAGTTTAGTTTTTTGGCGATGGACGCATAGCCTTCAACGGATTTTTCACGGTTCCCGTCTGTCATCTTTCCCAGCACGAACAATGCGTCGGTGGGTGTCGGTGCGGGGCCGCCATAGGCCATGGCCGCTCCCAACCGTTCGGGTCCGATTAGCAG
>JASFJF010000019.1:0-20125 GCA_050122255.1 Desulfobacterales bacterium | reverse complement strand
TCGTCGTTTTTTGCGGGTTGGTTTTCGTTTAGCCATTTAGACGTCAGTGTCAGTGGCGCTGATTTCCATCAGCTGTTTAAGCTTTTAAAAATGTCGTAACTGTTGAGGATTTCAAGCGCACGGACAACCTGATTATCGGTCATAAGCCGATCGCGATCCAACGGACCGACCCTAAACTGCATTTCTTGATTTTGATTTTCTTCGCTTTGTTTCTTATCTTTTTCCGGTTCAGCTTCAAGATGATTTGCCAAATCTTTTTCCTTTAACAAACCTTCTTCCTGGAACTCGGAGGGATCGATGCGTTTATGCTTTAAAACGATGTCCGGTTCAATTCCTTTGGCCTGAATGGACCGTCCGTTGGGAGTGAAATACCTGGCAATGGTTAATTTGACCCCGGAGCCGTCTCGCAAGGTCTCAACAGTCTGCACAGAGCCTTTGCCGAAGGATGTCGTTCCCAGTATCAGCGCTCTTTTTTGATCCTGCAGCGCACCCGCCACAATTTCAGAGGCGCTGGCGCTGCCACCGTTTATCAGCACAACCATCGGGTAATTGCGGGTGTCTGCATCCGGCGTAGCCATATACACCTTTGTATTTTTTTTATTTCGCCCTTTAATGGATAGTATTTGACCTTCATCTAAAAAAAGATCGGTCACTTGAATGGCCTGATTCAACAGGCCGCCGCCGTTGTTTCTTAAATCCAGCACAAGACCTTTAACCGAGACATCGCCGGTTTCTATTTTACTTAAAGCCTCTTCAAGTTCCTTGGTGGTGCTGCCCGAAAACTGTGATAGGCGGATATAGCCGTAACCCGGTTTGAGCTCGATGGCTTTAACGCTAATAATCGGAATAACATCCCGTACCAGCTCAAAATCAAGCGGTTCTTTTTCTCCCTGGCGAACGATCGTAACAGACACTTTGGTGCCTTTGGGACCTCGCATCATGCTGACGGCCTCACGCAAATCCTTTACCTGTTTGCCGTCAACTTTAACAATTCGGTCCTGGGCGATGATTCCGGCTTTATCTGCCGGCGTATCTTCGATGGGTGAAATCACGGTTACAAACCCATCTCGCATGGTGATATGAATTCCGATTCCGGTGAATTTTCCTTTGGTATCAATTTGCAAATCCTCAAATGCTTCCGGCGGCATCAAGGTTGAGTGTGGATCCAGACTATGGAGCATGCCCTGGATCGCTTTTTCGATCAGCTCTCTGGATTCGACATTGTCCACATATTCTTTTTCAATCAATTCAATGACATCGGCAAATATTTTGAGCCCTTCATAGGATTCGTCATTTTTTGCAGCAAGATCACCGAAAAAACCCGCTCCGATCGTCCATAAAACCACGGCGCTGACCATGATCATCCAAAGTTTAACGCTGTGCATCTTTTTTAATTTCATTTAGGTACTCCTTGAAAGTGTTCTCTCACTAACGCACCGTGATCACCAAGTTTTTGCCGATCTTGGCCTACAGGCCCAGCAACTTAGCGTGAGATAATCAATCGCTATCGTCTTTTGGCAATTCGTGCAAGCTTGCTATCGCTTGGTAAGCCGTCGTATTTATCACAAAATTGTTAGCCTGTTCCAATCCATTGCATTGGATCCAGCGGTTTGCCATGGTGCCGGACTTCAAAATACAGTTTTGGACCGCTGATAGAGCCGGTATCACCCACGGTGGCGATCACTTCCCCGGTTTCAACGGAATCTCCGCCGGATTTAAACGCTTCCTCGATGTGGGCATAGACCGTATAGTAATTGTCTCCATGGTCTATTATAATCATGTTTCCGTATCCTTTAAACCAATCGGCATAAAGGATTTTTCCGGCATAAACGGCCTGAATCGGCTCGCCTCGATCGGTTTGGATCTCAATGCCGCTGCGATAATTTAACACTTGATAGCGGGTATTTTTAAACTTACCGAAAAGACTTACTATTTTACCCTTTACCGGCATTTTAAGCAAGCCTTTATATGCGCGAAAGGACTCGCCGGTTTGAAATTCATCCGGCATCCCATGATGATCCATTAGCCCTAAATTTTTTATCTTTTCATCTAAATCGCGAGCTGCCTGTTTCAAAGCTTCGATAGCGGCCAGCTGGGCGGACTTTTCCTTGCGCACGTAGGTCAACAGCTGGGACCGTTTCTTGCGCTCGGTGGCCATGCGGTTGATGTTTTCCCGGTAGGCATCAGCCTGGCGGCGTTTTTTCTTTCGATTCGCCTCCAATTGAGATCGCACAATTTCCAATTCCCGCCGGTTGTTCATTATATCTTTGATAACCTTTTCGTCCTGGGCCAGGATCTGCTCAATGGCTCTTTTGCGCTGGAGCAGCTCACGCAGATTTTCTGCCGAGGCCAGGACCTGAAATTTTCCCAGCCGCCTCAACTTATACAATGCAACCAAGCGGCTGGACACATATTGCTCATTGCCCTTTATCTGTTGAGCGAGATTCTCAGAAGCCGCCGTCGATTCGGCGATCATCTTATCGAGACGTTCTATCTCACGGCTGAGGCCGGCAGTCCGTTTTCGGGAGCGATCTAAATTCCGATCCACCCGGTTTAACTGTTGAACAATGTCGCTTTCCTTATGCGTAAACTTGCGGATTTTGGCTCTGCCTTTTTCGATTTCGCGACCAATATCCTGGACCTTTTTTTTGTATTCATCAATGGGCGCTTCCGATTCCTGAGCTATTATCCGAGGGCTGGCTGCAACCATCAAAAGGCAGCCGGACAACAGGCAAATATTTAGAATTTTCCTGTATTTTTTTTCGATAATGGCGTTCATGAAAGCCAAAAGGTTCGTTTTTAGACCATCATTGGACTGTATCTCAAAAATGCATCTGATGCCCAAGGGCATTGTTAAAAACCGATTCAAAATACCCGAATACGAACGTGTATGCTCCGTTTTTGAATCGGTTTTGTGCCGTGCCCATGGACGTGATCGACTATTTTTGAAATAGCTTCTGAAAATTATCACGAAAACGCGAAATAAAAAAGCCGCGAAATTAAGTTTTTGTGTGTGCTCTCCTTCCTTTGTGCGCTGCCGTTGAGCATTTTTTGAATGCCCCGGGATAGTTACGCCTTTAGAAACTGCTTAAGAGAAATGTAAGAGCCAAACCATCCGACCAGCGTACTGAGCAAAACAATACCCCCCACCATTAGCGGTGTCAAAAATCGAATGGAAAACAGGCCGGAAAAAGAATTGGGCTCGATATTGGATGCCAAATACCAGTAGGCCGCAAATAAGATCGTCAAACCGATAACTGCGCCACCAGCACCCTGCATCAGTCCCTGAAAGTAAAATGGTATCTTGATAAAGTGCTCGGCCGCTCCCACCAGCCGCATGATCTCAATTTCGTCCCGTCTGGAATAGATGACCAGGCGGATGGTGTTGGCCACGATAAATACAGCCGCCATAAAAAAAATCCCGCACATGGTATAGCCAGCCAGTGTAAACAGACTAAAAACCTGGCTAAAACGTCCGAGCCATTGCTGCCCATATTCAACTTCCTGAACCGCATCCAGGGCCTCTATTTGAGCGGCCAGGGCCTCCAGTTTTTCCCAGCTCTGAAATTTGGCATCCAACTGGGTTTCAAATGCATCGGGAAGGGGGTTTTTATTCAGATTTTCAAAAAGAGATGCCTGGCGTTTCATCTGGGATTTTAATTGTCGCAGCGCGGCTTCTTTTGAAATAAACCGTATGCCTTTGACACCCTTCAAAGATTTTATTTGGCGACCCACATCCGGCATCTCAGACGGCACAACTTCCGGTTTCAGATAAACCATGATCCGCATCCCTTTTTTCCAGAAATTCATCATATCACTGGTATTGATGAAAAACAGAATAAAGGTACTGACAATCAAGATGGATAGCGAAATGGTCAATAAAGTAATGAGGTTTAAAAACCGGTTGTTGCGAAAGTCTTCAAGAGCTCTTTTTAAAAATAGAATTGTCATAATGTTTTTCGATAATGGATGATCCTTCCAATCGCCCCTGTTTTAAAAGCAGCACGCGTCCACCGGTTTTGCGAATGAGGGCTTTGTCGTGTGTTGCGATAATAACGGTGGCGCCGCGGATATGAACGCCATTGAGCAACTTCATGATGGTTTCGGCAGATTCTTCATCAAGGCTTCCGGTGGGTTCATCGGCCAATATTATTTTGGGATCTCCAATGATGGCACGCGCAACAGCAACCCGCTGCTGTTCACCACCGGACAGACTTGGCGGAAGGGCGCTTTGGCGATCTTCCATGCCGACCAACCGAAGCACACCGTTGACTCTTTTATGAATCAGGCGCCTTTTCTTCCCCGCAGCTTCGAGCACCAGCGAAACGTTATCAAAAACAGTTCGGTTGGCAATCAGTTTGTAATCCTGGAAGATAATGCCGAATTTTCTGCGCAGTAATGGCAGGCGCTTGCGAGGAATGCGGGAAAGATTCATTCCATCGATCAAGACTTGCCCTTCCGTAACCGGTTCAGCCAAATACAGCAGCTTAAGCAAAGTGGTTTTTCCTGCTCCGCTGGCGCCAGTCAGAAAAACGAAATCATTTTTAAAAATATCAAGCGTAATATCGATCAGGGCTTTTTTGGAACCGTAATTGCGATGAACATGGAACATCCGGATTATTGAGGGTTTCTCATCTGTATCAATCATTCCATCATTTCCTGCCCCATCGCTCGGTAAAGGGTGGCTTTGGCAATCTTAAAATTATAAAGCGCGTTGAAATAATTGGTCAGGGTATCGGATAGCAATGTCTGGGCATCCAGCACATCGGTCGTGGTGGCCACCTGTTCTTTAAACCGTTCCTGGTTGATTCTAAAATTTTCCTTGGCCTGCTCGATGGCTTTTTCAACCGTGATGATATTTTTTTCGCTTTCGCGGGTCCGCAGATAGGCAGTTTTAACCTCCAGCTCAATATTGTCCATGATTTGCTCCCGGCGATATTGAGCCTGGGATAGGCGATGCAATTTTTCTCTTACGCCGAAGTGGGTTCGACCCCACTCCCAGAAGTCCCATTCGGCTGTAGCCCTTATATTCCAGCGTCTCGCATCCGAGATGCCTTCCCCGCCGCCCACATCCCAATCGTCGCCAGATCGGATATACTCTCCTCTTAAATTGACTGAGGGCATGTAATCCTTTCTGGCCAGGTCAACCTCTTTTTCAGCAATTTCAACATCGAGATCTGCCACCGTGATTTCAAGCCGACTATCGGTGGCCGTATTCAGGCAATAGTCGAAATCGTGCACAAAAGGCGTATAGTCAAGGACGTCTTGTAATTCCACCGGTGCATTGACCTGTCGGCGTAAAAGCGTATTGAATTGGGATTTGGCAATTGCCAGATCATTGAGTGCCACAATATGCTCCTGCCGGGCGTTGGCCAGCGAGGCCTGGGACTCCAGTAAATCATTGAGCGGGGACATCCCGACCTCGTAAAAGTTTTCAGCAACCTCTTTCTGGGCAGCGATCTGATCGACCCGCTGTTTGGCAACATCCAGTAATTTAATCGCTTTTAAAACCGAGTAAAAGGCATTTTTGGCGTCCAGAATCACATCCTGCCGCGTGATTTGTTCGCTAAATTCAGCCGCGTCTAAACCCATGTCAGCGATTCGATACTGATTAATCAGCGAAAACCCTCTGAATATGGGCTGGTTAAATGAGGTCACAAACGTGTATTCATCATCAGGACTCACGATAAAATCTGGGCCGCTTCCAAGTCCGGTCAAATCCTGGGTTTGTTCCTTGTTGCGATGAACATAGTCATAGGTAGAGCTGAGAGTCGGGAAAAACTGGGTGATGCTAATTTTGCGGTTTTCTTGAGCGGCTCTGACCTCTGCCTGAGATTGTTTCAGGTTCAAATTGGCTTCGATTGCCGTTTTAACCGTATCAACCAGAGAAAACACTTCTGCTGGATCATCAGCTGCTGAAACCACCGGTATGAGCGGGATGGTTCCTGCGAGCACAGATAAAAAAAGATTCTGCAGAAATCTATTTTTCAGCATCATCGGTCATCCTCTCAAGAAAAATGCCAAGCGTTTTACAGATACAAATTGACCGCCTGTGATTTTACTGCTACACCACTTACTGAGTTCAGGGAGTGCCTTTCCGGGTTTTCCTTGCTTAAAGCCTCCGCTATATCCCATTAACAGGCTTCTTTCTATTTAGTGGAGGCTTTTTTATATCCAATCATACTTTTAAAATCAATATTTTCGTGCTTTCATGATATACAAATTCTCAGAAATATGATCTTGTCTGGTATTGAGCGATATCTATCCCCTACAATTTTATGCCGGGATACGTCCTATGAAAGAAGAATTAATCGATCTGTTGTGTCAAAAGTCCTTCAAATTCAGCCAGGAGCCGATCTATAAACTGGTGTCGGGCCGCATGAGCCAATTTTACGTCAATTGCAAACCGGTTACGCTTTGTGCCAGGGGAATGTTCCTGGCCGGTCACCTCTTATTCGATGCCATCAAAGACGACGATGTCGTCGCCATCGGCGGTCTGACTTTTGGAGCTGACCCGCTGGCTGTCGCCACGGCCTTTACCTCCGAATTAAAAGCCAGACCGGTCAATGCTTTTTCCATTCGCAAGACCCGCAAGGATCACGGAATGATTCGCTGGATTGAAGGTGATATCCAACCGGGTGAACGGGTGGCCATCATTGACGATGTCGCCACGACCGGCGGTTCCACGATCAAAGCCATTGAGCGCGCTCGCGCTGAGGGTCTTGAAGTTGTCAGGGCGGTGATTTTTGTTGATCGCCAGGAAGGCGGGATTCAGAGCATCAAACAGCACGTCTCAAAGGTATCCAGCATTATCACCAGGGATGAGCTGGTCGAGCGGTATCAGGCCCTTTTTAAGGGGCCTGGTTCATAGGTTCAGGGGTTGAGTAACAGCAGAAAAAATGTTCTGAGGCATTACCAAAGTGCAGTGATGAGCAGCCTGTCATAAGCGAACTCGAGTTCAAAACCTTTGAACCTCTGAACCCGGAACGCTGAATCGAAAGGTTGCATGAAATATTGAAAGTATTAAAATCATTTCAACAAATGAAACGCCCCAGGCCTTCACTTCACAATATATGTAGCGCACGCGTCATCGGATTCCCAGGCTGAAACCCGGCTGATGCGGATCGAAGGATCATCGATTTTGTTTTGAAGCTCAGTGGCCACAAAATAAGCGATATTTTCCGATGAGGGTTTACCGTCCGGTATGACATCCAGCTCGTTTAAAAATTTGTGATCCAATTTTTTGATCACATTTGCCAGATGGGCTTTTATCTCTCCGAAATCCATTAACACACCACCGGCATTTAATTTGTCTCCAATGACATATACTTCGACCTTCCAGTTGTGACCGTGCATATTTTCACACTTGGACCCAACCATTGTCAGCTGATGCGCTGCTGCAAAGCGTGTTACGACTTTTAGTTCAAACATGTCATTAACCCAGAAATTACTGCAGAGAAGAATTAATTTTCGAAAACTAGCCGGTTGCTTTATTGGCATCTCCCTTAAGGATATTTTTTATTTTGTGAGAAATTTTTTTGGACTCGAGTTTGGCAAATTCCTTTAGAAGCGCTTCCTGCTTTTTGGTAAGATGGGTGGGTGTCTTGATGGCGACCTGGATGATTTGGTCACCCCTTTGGGACGTTCTTAACGATGGAATGCCTTCTCCATGGAAATAAAAAATGTCACCCGGCTGGGTGCCTTTTGGAACTTTCAGCGTTTTGTCACCATTTAAGGTCGGTACGTTGATTTTAGCACCTAATGTAGCCTGGACAAATGAAATCGGAATCTCACAAATGATGTCGGTGTGCCGCCGTTTGAAGAATTCATGGGGCTCAACATGGATAAAAACGTATAAATCGCCAGGGGGGCCACCGAAGGCACCCGGCTCGCCTTCTCCGGTCAGGCGCAACCGTGATCCGTTATCAACGCCGGCCGGGATTTTAACCGCAACTGTTTTGCTGGCCATCACCTGGCCGGTTCCCCGGCATTGCGGACATGGATGCGCAATCATCAGACCATTTCCACGGCAGCTTGGACAGGTGGTGCGAACCGTAAAAAAACCCTGACTGCGGGAAACTTGACCGGTGCCGTTGCAATGCCGGCAGCTTTCTGGTTCGGTGTCTTTCTCGCATCCATTGCCGCCACAATCGGGACAGGTTTCCCGTTTTTCAATTTCAATTTCGGTTTCGATTCCAAACACCGCTTGCATGAACGCCAGATTGAGATCATAGCGTAAATCCGCTCCGGGCATCGCCCGGCTCCTTGAGCGTCGGCGGGACGTGAAACCAAAAAAATCCTCAAAAATATCACCGAAGCTGGAAAAAATGTCCTCAAAGCCACCAAAGCCGCTAAAACCGGTATTTTCAAGGCCTGCATGTCCGTACTGGTCATATAGCGAGCGTTTTTGTGGGTCCCGCAAGACCTCATATGCCTCAGCAGCTTCTTTGAACTGCTCTTCTGCTTTTTTGTCGTTTGGATTTCGGTCCGGATGGTATTTTAATGCCAGTTTGCGGTAGGCGGCTTTTAACTCGCTGTCGGATGCGTTTCGGCTTACATATAGTATATCATAATAGTCCCGTTTGGTACTCATGTTACCGTCCAATAAATATCTCGGATTTTTTTAAGCATTTTGAATGTACTACATGTTTTACGAAAGCCGAGTATAGTTGCATTTTATAATAATGAAATGCTGCAAAGATGGCACAATGCCATACAGTGGGAGAAAATCCAATCTTGACCCCTTTTGGATGAACCGGATTCTGGCGTACACTTGACATTGTAGCATGTCCAAACATATTTGCAAATGTTGCCGTGTTGCACCTTTCCGGTTAGAACAAAGCGCTGTATAATTGCTTAAAGGTAATGCACCTATAATTGATGTCAATTTAGCCGTTTGATAATCCTTTGCGGGTGCCCGTGCTGAACAGAAAAACCGCTACCGTCAGGGCCATAACCGCGGCTCCCAGCGGAAAGGCCGCTTTCAATTGAAATACATCCATCATCAGACCGCCGATTAACGATCCGCAAAGCATTCCCAGGCTGTGCGCCAGCGTTAAAATAGCCATCACAGAACCCATCGAATCGGTCTCGCTGCCTTTCAGAACGCCGATGGCCATCAAAGCCGGCACAGCGACACCGCCGCCGATGCCAAAAAAAATGCAGGCCCAGATAAGCCCCGTTAAGTCCGGGGCCCATTCAAACGCCAAAATGGCCCCCGCAACGATCAGTCCTCCGGACGCGACCATCCAGCGCTTGTTGATTTTGTCGGCCAAATAGCCCATGGGCACATGCAGCACCCCGCTAACGAGTACACCCAGCATAATGAGTATGCCAATGGTTGAGCTTGATGCATTATATTTAATTTTGGCATACAGCGGCAAAAAGGCCCAGATAATTCCGATGCACAGAATGTGAGAAAACCTGAACAGAAAAATACTGGCAATATCCCGATCGGAAAATAGCTTTTTCCATTCGACCGGTGATTTTCCACAGCTGATGTATTTTTCTGAGCGGGTGGGAGGCAATAAACAGAGGCTTAAGAAAAATCCAATCAGGGCCAGAATCCCCATACAGGCAAACGAGGTTTGTAGGCTGAAACGATCATGGATGACACCGCCTAAAAAGGGTCCAATGCTCAGCCCGCAGAACATGGACATATTAAACAGCCCCATGGTGAAGCCTTCCTTTCCAGGCGGTGTGATATCGCCGATATAAGCCTGAATGATGGGCATCAGCATGGCAGAGGCGATCCCCTGAAAAAACCGCAGGGCAATCAGCGCATGGATATCTTTGAAAACAATAAATCCCGATGATATGGCCGCATAGGCCAGTAGCGCAGGTACAATCAGGGGCTTCCGTCCCTTGCGGTCTGAAAGCCGGCCAAAATATGGCAGAAATATGGTACGCGCCAGAGAAAAAGAGCCGAAAATCATTCCAATGTAAAATCCGCTGGCCCCCAGCTCATGAGCGTAAACCGGAAGCAGCGGTATTACAATGCCGACACCGGTGACGGTCGCAAATATCGAAAAAAAAAGGGTTGCAAATATTTTTCTGTCACCAATGTTCATCATAAAATTTATTGGATGGGAATGAATGTTTTATCTGTATTATTGTTCACGACTGTCTTTGACCAGTGACGAGCGGTCAGCTACCAGCCAAAGACGAGCGCTATAAGACCCATCAGCCAGCAGTATGGCGCGAACATGTGCAGGTTTCCCTTTCTGACGATCTGCAGCAGCGCCCTTAAAGCCAAATACCCCACAATTGCTGCCGTGACGGCGCCCACCAGCAGAATTTTGACGGAAAAATCTGTTTCGGAGAAACCATTCCGAAGGCCCAGTATTCCGGCCCCGACGATAGCCGGTATCGACAATAAAAAGGAATATCGGGCCGCCAGCTCCCGCTCAATACCCAGCATCAGCCCGATGCTGATGGTTGAGCCCGATCGCGAAATGCCCGGGATAATGGCCAATCCTTGAACCAGACCGATCAGAAATGCGTTCTTAAGGTTCAGGCGCACAACTCCGGACAGCCGCGCAGGTTTTATCGTCCAACGGGTAAGCCATAATAGTGTGCCGGTCACCATCAGCATCAAACCGACGATTAAAACCGATGAAAACAGCCTATCCGCGATTCCGCTAAATGCCAGCCCCAGTATGGCCGTCGGGATGGTTCCGATAACAACCAGCAATGCCATTTTTAATTCGGGATCTGATTCAATAGCCGATAGCGCGCAATCTTTTTTTCGCGCCGCTGCAAATAGCCGCAACAGCGCCGTGACAATATTTTTGATGTCACTGTTAAAGACAGTAATGACAGCCGCCAATGTCCCCAGGTGGACGCAGACATCGAATAAAAGTTCGGCCTCCTTGAGTCCGAGAAACTGTTGCATCAGCACCAGATGACCGGAACTGCTGACCGGCAAAAATTCGGTCAAACCCTGGATAATGCCCAATATAATCGCCTCAAGTGCTGACATATTCTCTGATACCGCATAAGGGTTGTAAAAATTTTATAAAATTGCTGCATTTCAGCCGAGCGAAAATCCTAAACCCGAATTTCGAAATCCGAAAAAAATCCTAAATCCGAATGTTCAAATGCCCAAAACGTGTTGACGAATGTTAGTTTTGCTAGCGAATGATTTCACCTGTTTTTTCGGTTCCGTAGCCTCCCAGAGCTTCCACGCGTTGCTTAAAGTTTCGGCTGTTGATGATTTCAAACAGGATCTGAAAGGCATCGGTTTCGAAAAATTCCGGCAGGACGACCAGATCGTACTGTTCCGTGACCACTGGGATAAAATCCAAATTCAGGGCCTTGGCGGCTGCATAGATTCCCAGACCGGCATCTGCAGCCCCGCTCAGCACCGATACGGCCACAGCCATGTGGGTAAATTCTTCGTTTTGATAGCCGTCAATGTCGGCGGATTTGGCGTCGATTTGTTTTAATTTGTAGTCCAATAAAATACGCGTACCGGAGCCGATTTGACGGTTGATGTAGGTGACACCTTGGCGATTGAGATCGGCAATTCCGCTGATTTGTTTGGGATTGCCCTTTTCTACAATCAGGCCCTGATCGCGCTGTACCAGATGAACCAGCTTGACCGGCCTTTCCGGCAGATGTTTTTCAAGGTAGGATATGTTGTAGGATCCATCGGCAGTGTCCAGAAGATGGGTGCCCGCCAGATGGCATACGCCGCGCTTAATGGCCATCAGACCGCCCATGCTGCCAACATGGCTGGATGAAAGGGTAAATTCACCGCGGATGGCTTTAAGCTGATCGGCAAGAACATCCAGGGAATTGTCATGGCTGCCCACAATAACAATAGTTTTCCGAATGGCCGGCAGCGGCCGCAGCAGTTCCGCCGAAACCGTTTCTGAATCGTTGATGCCTTCAACGTGGTTGGGTATACGAATGATGCCGTCGGCTTCGGTGATGGATGTAATCGTGCCCGCGCCTCTAGGCAGCGGGGTCGCCACAATACGGCCGCGCACCTCTCCCATTTTTACCCGCAAGAATTCCTCTACCCCGAGTTTGGAAGCAATCTTTTTTGTCGGCTGAACATCGACGGTTTCCCGCGGCGTCGCGGGCTGACCGAGAAAAGCCTGCAGCAGCGGCTGGACAAATTGTTCAAAAGCAATAATGGCCGAAACCGGGTAACCCGGAATCCCAAAGACCGGTTTGGTTGCCACCGATCCGATGACAATGGGCTTGCCGGGCATGATCGTTACGCCGTGAACGTGAATTTGGCCCAGCTCGACAATGGCTGTTTTGGCAAAATCCTCAGAGCCGGCCGAAGAACCGCCGAGCACGAGGATCATCTGATAATCCTCATCTACAGCGGCTCTAATGGCCGCTTTAATTTTGCCCGTGTCGTCCACGACCATGTCGTGGCGGCGAAAAGTGCCGCCAAATTTTTCAATCAGCTTGCCCAGGACAAACGAATTGGTTTCCAGTACCTGCCCGGGCTGAAACGCTTTCAGCTCGAATTGGCGCCAGTCCACCAGTTCCGAGCCGGTGGGGATAATTAGCACCTTTGGCCTGGTTTTAACCGCAACCGTAAACACCCCGCCTGATAACAGGGCGCCCACACAATAGGGCGTGATCACGTGGTTTTGAGGGAAAAGCAATTCAGTGGCGACAATGTCTTCTCCGACTCTGCGAACGTTTTGCCAGGGAAATACGGGTGCTTCGATTTCGACGCGCTTTTCGTCCAGGGCATTGACATTTTCGACCATGATGACCGCATCGGTGTCTGGCGGCAGGACATGGCCGGTATTAACGTAAAATGCTTCCTGCCCGACATTCAGTGTTTTGGGCGCAGCGGCATTGGCACCAAAGGTGATTTCGGCTTTAACGGCCAGTCCGTCCATTGCGGCCAGATGAAAATTGGGCGATGACAGGCGGGCATTTACCGGTCGGTCTAATATCCGACCGACGGCCTCCGGCACTGGCAGCTCTTCGCTGGCAAGCGCTGGTAAATTGGAAAATGTCAAAAAAAGAATGTCCCGGGCTTCCGCCAGGGTTTTCATCTTCAGATAAATGTTACGTTTAAAGCTCATTATTTTTTCCTCAAATATTAGGTTCAGAGGTTCAGGGTTCAAAGGTTCAGGGTTTCGAGATTCCGAGAATCAGCTCCAATGGTTTTGGCTGCTTTCAGTTGATTTCTGGCATTTATCGTCCATCATCTAACCTCACAACCCTTGAACGGTGAACCTTCGAACCTGTTGATCGAAATCTGATACCTGCATCCTGTTTCCGCGCTGACTAAATAGGGAACACCTTAACTTCAGCACCCTTATTGAGTCCTTCTGTATTGATATCGATTTGGACCAGGCCGTCGGCATTGAGCATGGTGCTGATAAGCCCGGATTTTCCCAGCACTGGATCCGCCCACACCCGAGTGCCCTCACGGCGCAGCCGGACGCGGATAAAATCCACACGACCCTGCTTCGACGCCACATTTCGGCTCAGCTTGGCCTGCAGCCGCCGCATGCCTTTTTGTGTCGCGGGTCGCCCGGCCAGGTGGTCAACAAAGGGTTTGACAACCATTGAAAATACAATCATGGCTGAGACGACATGCCCGGGCATTCCCCACAATGACTTGTTTTTAACACGGGCCAGAATGGTGGGCTTGCCGGGACTGATGGATATGCCATGAACCAAAATCTTTGCATCCTTCAAGGCGGAAAGCACATCGACTGTAAAATCACGGCTGCCCACTGAACTGCCGCCGGAAATTAAAACCATATGACAATCATCAAGTGCCAGCTTGCATTTTTTAAGCAGCATTTCGAAGTTATCCCGCACGATTCCGTATGATTTGGCGATCGCACCGGCTTCATGAATCAGGCCCGCAAGTGTATAGCTGTTGATATCGCGGATTTGTCCCATCTGCGGCCTTTCGTTGATGGGTATAATTTCGTCACCGGTGGAAATAATGCCGACCACCGGGTTTTGGTATACGGTTATCTGCTGTTTGCCCAATGCGGCCAACAGTCCCGCCTCCTGCGGACGTATGAGCTGCCCTTTGTTTAGCACCGCCGCATTTTTTTCAATATCTTCGCCGATAGCGATCATATTCTGGCCGGGGGCCACACTGCGATAAACTTCTATGGTGTTGTCATCGATAGCTTCGGTGTGTTCAATCATCACCACACTATCTGCGCCCCGGGGAACCATTCCGCCGGTGGCGATCCTGGCGGCTTCTCCGGAGGCAATTTCAAATTCCGGCGATTGTCCCATGGCGATGTCACCGGTGATTGTCAGATAAGCCGGATTGCCTTCACTGGCGCCAAAAGTGGAAGCACCTTTAACCGCATAGCCATCGACGATCGTACGCGGAAAATCCGGTAAATTTTCTTCAGCAACGATATCTTCGGCCAGAACTCTACCGATTGCATCCGTCAGGGCGGCTTTCTCCACGCCGACTCGCTCAAATGCGCTACGATAGTTTAATACGGTTTCTAAGTCTGTGACCTTGAAAAATTCTTTCATTATTTTGCGATGTCCGTTACCTTGCGTTTTAAAATAAAGACCTATTGTTAGCATACCGTGTTGCGCAATTCAATGCAGGTTCCAAAGGTCAGAAGTCGGGAGCCAGCCGGTGTCAGGTTTCAGAAAACTGTTGACAGAAAAGCTGCACCAATTATCCTGAAGCCTATCTTAGCGCACAGCGCTTTTTTTCTCACTTCTTGCCAAATGATCCCATAAAAGGTTATAATCGCCAGCTAATTAGAATAGATGTGAGGTCTTTCCAACAATCACCAATATAATGCAAATTTATGCTTGAAACAGATGAATCCTCGGCGGCTGTGCCGCGGGCTGAAAAGCCGGAATTTTTAAGCGAAACGCGATTCGACACGCTCGAGTTGCCGAAAGCGTTACTAAAGGCTTTAAATGATGCCGGTTTTGAGTACTGCACACCGATCCAGAAACAAACGCTACCGATATCACTGAGCGGTCGGGATGTTGCCGGTCAGGCACAGACGGGAACAGGCAAAACAGCGGCATTTCTGGTGACGGTCATTACGCGTCTGTTGATGCTCCCCGATCGCGATCCCCGTTTGCCGTCGGCTCTGATTATCGCACCCACACGGGAACTTTCGCATCAAATCGTCGAAGAAGCCCGCAGCTTGTGTCGAAACACGGACTTAAAAATCGCCGAGGTTGTTGGTGGCGTTGATTACAAACGCCAGGCCCAGCTTTTGCGGCGGGGCGTTGATATCATCATCTGCACACCCGGGCGCATTATCGATTATTATAAGCAGGGTATTTTCAAAACGGAAGCCGTAAAAATTTTAGTCATCGATGAAGCCGATCGACTCTTTGATCTGGGATTTACCAAAGACATGCGATATCTGCTCCGCAAACTGCCCCTTTACGATAAACGGCAATCCATGCTTTTTTCAGCCACGCTCTCATATCGGGTGATGGAACTAACCTATGAATACATGAATTTGCCCGAGTTCATTTCGGTTACACCCCAGACCATAACGGTTGAAGGGATCGACCAGCAGCTCTTTCACGTCGGAACTGAAAAAAAACTGGAGCTCCTGCTGGGCTTGCTGAAAAGAGAAGACTGGAATCGAATGCTCATTTTTGTCAATACAAAAGTCGGGGTCGATTGGTTGACCCGCAAACTGAAAGGCAATGGCTGGCCAGCGGAAAGAATCACCGGCGATTTGCCCCAGCGGAAGCGCTTCCGGTTAATGGAGCAATTCAAAGATGGCAAAATCAAAATCCTGGTGGCCACCGATGTTGCCTCGCGTGGCATCCATGTTGAAGATATCAGCCATGTGATCAATTATGACCTTCCTCAGGATTCTGAAAATTATGTGCATCGCATCGGCCGCACCGCGCGTGCCGGCAAGACCGGCAAGGCATTTGCGCTGGCCTGCGAGGACTATGTTTATCATCTGGAGCCACTGGAGGAAATGCTGGGGTATAAAATCCCTGTCCTCTGGCCCGGAAACGATTGGTATGTTGCCGATAAATCAAAACCGCTGGCCCGCGAACGCAGATCACGCCTCAGAAGATCCGGCCGCAAACGCAGCCAGCAGCGGATAAAGAAGCGCATTCAGGCACCGGCTGCACCAACCAAAGCCAAGGGACACTCATACCCGGGCGCACTTTTTGGGTTTGGTCCCGAATCTCCCAAAGGCGGCGCCGCCAAAAAAAAGGAGGATCCAGAGGCGCAGACTCCCAAAAAGCGAACCCGGCGCAAAAAAAAGAGTTCCTCCCGAACTGCAAAAAAATCCAAGCCTGCCAAGCCTGCCAGTCAACGCTGAAGTCGTTGATATTTGATTCCGCGGTCATTTTAAAAAAGGCCCCCTTTTTTTCTGGGACAGCACACTAGCCCCTGGTAAAAATTAGTGGGCAGGCCGCGGTTTTCTTCCTTGCTAAAACTCGACTTTTTACTTAATTTATCTGCCATGGGTCGTGTATTTGATTTCAAAGACGCTCTCGCTTACGAGCGCTGGCTGAAAAAACCTGAGAGCCAGGCTGCTTTCGAGCTGGAAACCCGGCTGATGCAAACAATGCTCAAGCCCATGCGCGGCGAATCGATATTGGACATCGGGTGCGGTACCGGCGCATGCCTGCAGGCTTTCCTGGACATGGGATTGCAGGTGACCGGCCTGGATCCTTCGACTTATATGCTGGACATTGCTGCTCGCAACATCGATAACCGCGCCGACCTGTATCAGGGTTTTGCTGAAGACCTGCCCTTTGGGGACAATTCGTTTAGTTACGCTTGTTTGTTTACGACTCTGGAATATGTTGACAACCCTCAAAAAACACTGGAAGAAGCCTGTCGGGTGGCCAAAGATCGATTGTTTATCGGCGTGCTGAATCGTTATGCCATCAAGGGAATTCAGCGGCGTGTCAAAGGTATGTTTAACGCCACTATTTTTAACCACGCCCAATTTTTCAGTGTCTGGGAATTGAAACAGCGCATTCGTAAAATCGTTGGCCATACGCCTATATCCTGGCGCACCGTATGCCAGCTGCCCTCCCAGTCGGGCAAGATTGCCACCAGCCTGGAGCAGTCTAAAATTATTCAGCGCTGTCCGTTTGGTGCGTTTGCCGGGATGGTTGTCTCCCTGGTTCCCAAATTTAGGACTCGCCCACTGACCATACGATACCACACCGGAAATTCGGGTGGAGCGATAACATAATCACCCTGGCGCGATGTTGGATTTTGCAATTGAGTATTCATATTTTACGACAGAAAGTCCGAAATCGATGGAAGCCTACTTGTATGAAGCGTTAGACGACACCAAAGTCAAATGCCTTTTATGCAGCCATCGCTGTGTGGTAAAAGACGGCCGGCGGGGCCTGTGCAGTGTGCGCGAAAACAAAGCCGGCGCGCTGCAAACGCTGGTGTATGGCAAACTGATTGCCCGGCATGTCGATCCCATCGAAAAAAAACCGTTGTTTCACTTTCTACCGGGTACTCTTTCGTATTCGATTGCTACAGTGGGCTGCAACCTGCGTTGCCGGTTTTGCCAGAACGCCGATATTGCTCAGATGCCGATAGATCAAAAAGGCCGAATCATGGGTGATACCGTTAGCCCACAGCAAGTGGTCGATGCTGCTGCTGGATCCGGTTGCAGCAGTATCGCGTTTACCTACACCGAGCCGACCGTATTTTTCGAATTCGCCTATGATACCGCCAAAATAGCCCATACACGCGGAATCCGTAATGTTTTTGTTACCAACGGATATATGACCGCCGAAGCGCTTGAAATGATGAATCCCTATTTGGATGCCGCTAATGTGGACCTGAAAGCATTCACGAATGAATATTACAAGGATTTGTGCGGCGCGCGCCTTGCGCCTGTGCAGGAAACGTTGCGGCGGATGAAAGCGATGGGCATTTTTGTCGAAGTCACTACCTTGATTGTGACCGGTCTCAACGACGACGCAGCCGAGTTGCAACGGCTGGCTGAATTCATTGCCCGTGACCTGGGCGCCGATACGCCCTGGCATATCAGCCGATTTCACCCGACCTACAAACTTACCGACCGTCCGGCGACGCCGGTGGAAACCATCGCGCGCGCACGCGGGATCGGGTTGCAGGCCGGGCTCAAATACGTGTACACCGGCAATGTGCCCGGCAATAAGGGCGAAAATACCTTTTGCCCCGGCTGTGGCCAACAGGTTATTGAGCGCTGGGGATTTCAAGTTGGCGCGCTGCGGATCGAGGATGGCGCTTGTGCCCAATGTGGTGAAACGATTTATGGTGTCTGGAACTAAATGGATTCGGTACATCTCAACCCAACATTTCGGATATCAACTGACACTGTATTTCTTTTCCGCAAATCCATTCTATCCTGATCTCCTGATCGCATCCTGAATTAATGCAATATTTTAAATCTTGACTCTAAATATTCATTCTCTTATAGTCGCATCTTTATGGCCGTTGTCAAAAAAACGTTCCGATCGCAGGACGTTTTTTTTGCAACAACACTCATGCCGCCATCTTTTTATAGGAACACTATGATGACAAGCGGTATCATGCGACTATTTCAGCGCAGCTGTATTTAACAAGGTAAATCCACATTATGAAAGCACTTCAACAATTGAGCCGGTGGATTGACGCCCTTAACCAGTGGGTCGGCCGGGGCGTCGCCTGGGTAACGCTGGGATTGGTTCTGGTGGTTTTTGTCGATGTGGTCATGCGGTATCTTTTCAATACAAGTTTCGTATTTACCCAGGAACTGGAATGGCATCTGTTTGGCTTCATTTTTCTGATCGGTGCCGGTTACACCCTGCTGCACGATGGTCACGTGAGAGTGGATATCATTTACCAGCGTGTCGGATTCAAATCACGGGCCTGGATTAATCTTATTGGCGTAATTCTGTTTCTGATACCCGGTTGTATCATGGTGATTACAACGTCCTGGAAATTTACAATGAATGCATTTGCGATCATGGAGGGCTCACCGGATCCCGGAGGTATCCCGTTTCGCTTTGTTCTCAAAGGCTGTTTGCCGGTCGGATTTTCTCTCCTGCTGCTGCAGGGGGTTTCTCTGGGCATCCATAGCCTGATGCAGATTCTGGGAATTGAACAGGTTAAGGAGATACAGCACTGATGGAGTACCTTGCCGCCTGGATGTTTTTAGCGCTGACGATTTTGCTAATGGGTGGCTTTCCGGTGACCTTTACGCTGCTGGGCACCGCACTGACCTTCGGTTTAATCGGTTTTGGGTGGGATTTTTTTAATTTGCTGCCCTTGCGGATCTGGGGCCGTATGACCAATGTCACGCTGGCGGCAGTTCCCTTGTTTGTTTTTATGGGCGTCATGCTCGAGCGATCGGGCCTGGCCGAAGAATTACTGGATACCATGGGGCTGCTTTTCGGGCGCCTGCGCGGTGGGCTGGCAATTTCAGTGGTGGTGGTCGGTGCCCTGCTGGGCGCCTCTACCGGTATTGTTGGTGCGACGGTGGTCACCATGGGGCTGCTGGCGGTACCAACGATGCTAAGGCGCGGCTATCAAAAGGAATTGGCCACCGGCACAGTATCGGCTTCCGGCACCCTGGGGCAGATTATTCCGCCCAGTATCGTGCTGGTGCTTATCGGTGATATTGTTGGCGTTTCGGTCGGCGATCTGTTTATCGGAGCGGTCCTGCCGGGCCTGCTGCTGGTTGGCCTTTTTATCATCTACATCCTGATTGTTGCATTTCTGCGACCGGGTGTGGCGCCGGCTATTTCGAAAGAAGAACTGGCGGCAATCGGACCCCGTCAACTTGCCGCCCAGGTCGGCCGGGCGCTGTTTCCACCCTTATTTTTAATGCTGGCCGTTTTAGGCTCCATCTTTGCGGGCATCGCATCGCCGACCGAGGCGGCAGCCGTCGGTGCAGTGGGCGCCACCTTCCTGACGATTATTAACCGCAAATTTAATTTGAAAATCTTGCGCGAGGTCATGCACACCACCGTGCGCCTCACCTGCATGGTCTTTATCATCCTGTGCGGGGCGGCTGCCTTCGGCCTGGTATTCAGGGGCCTGGGTGGTGATGAGATCGTCAGGGGATTTTTAGGCGGGATCGCAGATGAATACAGTCAAACGGCGGTTCTGGCCATTGTGATGCTTCTGATCTTTTTCATCGGCTTTTTTCTGGAT